>JANXZB010000068.1 GCA_025355765.1 Actinomycetes bacterium | reverse complement strand
TGTCGAGTGTAAGTGCACAAGGGAGCTTAACTGTGAGACAGACATGTCGAGCAGGTGCGAAAGCAGGAACTAGTGATCCGGCGGTGGCTTGTGGAAGCGCCGTCGCTCAACGGATAAAAGGTACCCCGGGGATAACAGGCTGATCTTGCCCAAGAGTCCATATCGACGGCAAGGTTTGGCACCTCGATGTCGGCTCGTCTCATCCTGGGGCTGGAGTAGGTCCCAAGGGTTGGGCTGTTCGCCCATTAAAGAGGCACGCGAGCTGGGTTCAGAACGTCGTGAGACAGTTCGGTCCCTATCTTCTGTGCGCGCAGGAAACTTGAGAAGGGCTGTCCCTAGTACGAGAGGACCGGGACGGACGAACCTCTGGTGTGTCGGTTGTTCTGCCAAGAGCACCGCCGATTAGCTACGTTCGGAAGGGATAACCGCTGAAAGCATCTAAGCGGGAAGCTCGCTTCGAGATAAGGTTTCCCACCGGTTTACCGGGTAAGGCCCCCAGCTAGACGACTGGGTTGATAGGCGGGAAGTGGAAGAGTCGCAAGACTTGTAGCTGACCCGTACTAATAGGCCGAGGATTTAACTACAAAGCTGCTACGCGTCCACTGTGTGGTTCTCGAGATACGGTCGAGAACCAAAGATTGATATCTCAATAGAGTTTCGGCGACCATAGCGTGAGGGAAACACCCGGCTCCATTCCGAACCCGGAAGTTAAGCCTCACAGCGTCGATGGTACTGCACGGGTGACCTTGTGGGAGAGTAGAACGTTGCCGAACATCCTTTATAGAAAGGGGCACTTTTAATTAAGTGCCCCTTTTCTATTTTTTATTTATAGTTGTAACAAAGAGATAGAAAGTAGTCGCTCTCGGAATGGAGTAAAGGATATGGATTCGCCCCAAGGCCCGCGCTCTAAGGGCTCACGTCCATCGTCCCGCCCCTCCAGTGGAGGCTCAACATCAGGACGCTCTTCAAGTGGGAGGCCTTCATCTGGCCGACCAGCAAGTGGCAGACCGTCTTCAAGCAGCAGCTCATCGCGTCCACAAAGTAGTTCAGAGCGTCCTCGTTCGGATGCGCCGCGCGGCGGCAGACCTGAACGCGCCGGTGCAACGCGTCCAGGCATTTCCAAATCCTCAGCAGACCGCGGCAGTCGTCCGGTTTCACCTCGTACTCCAATGGGGCGCTCAAGTGATCCCACGCGTTTTCGTCCACGAATTGTTGAACCGTTAATTCCCGAAGAAGTTACCGGGGAAGAATTAGAGAAAACTGCACGGGCAGAATTGCTTTCTCTTTCCGCAGATAACGCCAAAGTTGTGGCACGACATCTCGTTTGCGTCAGCCTCTTCATTGATACAGACCCAGAACGTGCCTATCTACATGCAATGGCAGCGGCACATCATGCCGGTCGACTAGCAGTGGCCCGCGAGACGGCAGGATATGCCGCTTACAGAGCCGGCAAATATGAAATTGCACTACGCGAACTAAGAGCCGCACATCGAATCTCTGGAGATGTCTCCACATGGCCGGTGATGGCCGACTGCGAACGCGGACTGGGCCGACCACTGAAGGCACTAGAGATGGCGGGCTCGCCTGAAGTGTCCAAATTAGAGAAGGCCGAAGAAATTGAAATGCGAATTGTTGCCTCGGGTGCCAGGCGAGATCTGGGACAACTCGATGCCGCGGTAATCACGCTGACGTGCCGAGAGTTGAAGACAGAGAACGCAGAGTGGTCGCTTCGATTGCGCTATGCCTATGCAGATGCCCTACATGCGGCGGGCCGTTTTGCCGAAGCTAAGGAATGGTTTGCCAAATGCGCTCTGGTTGATACCGAGGAACTCACCGACGCTGAGGAAAGGGCTCAGTAGTTCACAAGGCGGAATTTTCGCACATGCCATCGCTATCTCGATGAAAATGTCGGTACGGTCTAAGAGCCTATCCATCTGAGTTCCCAACGATGGAAAGAGGTTCATTCATGACAAAAAAGGTCACAAGTGCTGTGGACGTGGACAATTCCCTAAACGAGGTCCTTCTTCGAGGACGAGTCTCAGGTGAACCAGTCGAAAAAGAATTACCTAGCGGCGACATGGTCGTCGAGTTTCGGATTGTGGTTCCCCGAAAATCCCGTGTCGGAGTCGACACCCTCGACATAGCCGCTTGGACTTCCAAAACGCGACGCACGGGCCTGACACTCAAGAGTGAAGAATGGGTGGAAGTGAATGGGGCCGTTCGACGCCGATTCTGGCAAGCACCCAACGGTCTTGCCAGTCGTTGGCAGATAGAGGCAAGCGCAATCTCTAGAATTTAGGTACCGTAATACTCTAGAGATGAGTAGGGGATCATGGCAAACGATATTTTTAGCACGCTGCGCGTCTATCTTTCCAAGTTGACTGAAGGCGAGCACACCCCGGCCGAAGTCTTGGCCTCTGTTAATACTTGGCTTCGCGAAAGCGGAGAGAGCATCAAGGCCAAGATAGAAGAAGAGGTCGAGCGGGCAGTTGCCAAACGAGGTTTCGTGAAGCAAGCCGACTTTGACCAGTTGAAAAAGCAGGTGGATGCGCTGGGCGGTTCCACAAAAGAACCGAAGAAAGTTGCCGTCAAAAAAGCGGCAACGAAGAAAGTTGCGACTAAAGAGGTTGCACCTGCCAAGCCTAAGGCCGCGAAAAAGGCAGTCGCGAAGGGGGTCAAGAAATGAGTAATTCAACTGAATCCACCGATATTCTCGCTTCCGTGAAATCTGAACTCGATCAGATTGACGCTCTTCCAGTGGGGCAGCACGCCACCCATCTTGAAAGCGTGCATCGCACATTGGAGTCCGCGCTCTCCACAATCGATGGTCTTTAGTACTTAAGAGATGAAAACCCGCCTAGATGCCGAACTTGTTCGCCGAGGATTGGCTCGCTCGCGAGAGCATGCAGCCGACCTCATTGAATCTAGGTCGGTGATCGTCCGCGGAATCCCAGCTTCCAAACCTGCCACGCAGGTAGATGCCGAGACGTCGATCGTTATCTCTGGGGATCGCGATGATTTTGTTTCGCGCGGTGGTCACAAACTTGCCGGTGCTCTGGACGCCTTCAGCGATATTGTGGTCGAAGGCAAGAAGTGTCTCGATGCAGGTGCGTCCACTGGTGGTTTTACTGATGTGCTGCTTCGCCGCGGGGCGTCGCAGGTAGTTGCTGTGGACGTCGGATACGGGCAGATGGCGTGGGAACTGCGTCAAAATCCGCGAGTCGTCATCTTGGACCGAACCAACATACGACACCTCACCAGCGAGATGGTTGGAGAACCTGTCGACCTCGTGGTCGCAGATCTATCGTTTATCTCGCTAACTCTGGTACTCCCGGCGTTGGCCGCAGTATCTAAGCCGGATGCAGACTTTGTTCTTATGGTTAAACCTCAGTTCGAAGTGGGTCGCGAGCGATTAGGTGCTGGCGGTGTCGTTCGAGATGTCGCCCTTCGTCGGTCATCGGTGCTAGATGTTGCAGGGTCTGCGTTGGAGCTTGGTCTTGGAACCATGGGCATTGCGGCAAGTCCCCTCCCAGGCCCAGCGGGCAACGTTGAGTATTTCTTATGGCTGCGGTGGGGTGCCGATCATATTGATGAAGAGGCAGTTGATCGAGCTATTGCCCAAGGCCCGCAATGACAAAGAACCGATCGATTCTCTTTATCGTTAACCCGAACCGCACGGATGCGACGCAGGCGGTGCTGGAGCTTGCAGGAAAGTTTTCGAGTGCTGGATTCTCTTTGTACACGACTAGTGATGCCGAACTCGATGGCCTCGCATCGATAACGGACGAAGATCTGCCGCAAGTGGAAGTTGCAATAGTTCTGGGAGGGGACGGAACCATGCTCCGCGCGGCCGAAGCGGTTCGCGGGACCGAAATTCCGCTGCTGGGCGTGAATCTAGGACGGGTTGGCTTTTTGGCCGAAGTCGAAAAGCCGTCGCTGGATGAGATCGCCTCCGCCGTGATTGCTCGGAACTTCCTCACCGAGGAACGTATGGTTCTTGCCTATTCTGTCCAGCGCGAAGAGCACGAAGTTTCATCGGGCTGGGCCTTGAACGAGGTCACCATCGAACGTAGCGAAACAACGATGGTCGAACTCTTCGTTCAGATTGATCACCGCCCCCT
This sequence comes from Actinomycetes bacterium, assembly GCA_025355765.1. Taxonomy (GTDB): domain Bacteria; phylum Actinomycetota; class Actinomycetes; order Nanopelagicales; family Nanopelagicaceae; genus QYPT01. The sequence goes on along the minus strand of JANXZB010000068.1, from coordinate 17,788 downwards.
CTCACGTTGGGGATGTGATGGTCTGATCTGCTCGACCCCCACTGGTTCAACTGCCTATGCATTCTCTGCAGGCGGGCCAATTATCTGGCCGGAAGTGAAGGCGCTTTTGGTCCTTCCGATTTCGGCTCACGCCCTCTTCTCAAAGCCGATGGTCGTCTCTCCAGAATCAAAGATCGTGATCGATGTTGAATCGAGCCACGCACTTCTATCTGCGGATTCACGACGCAAATTTATGCTCAGGCTTGGAGACAGAATCACCCTCACTCGCGATTCGGACACGGTACGCCTAGCGCACGTCAAGGAAATTCTCTTTACTGATCGTTTGGTAGCAAAATTCAAACTTCCCATTGAAGGCTGGCGCGGTGAGTGAACGCTCTGAACTAGAGGAAATCTCGATTCGGGGACTCGGAGTCATCGAAGAGGCAAATCTTGAATTGGGTCCGGGATTCACAGTACTCACCGGTGAGACGGGTGCCGGAAAGACGATGGTCCTGACGGCACTTTCATTGGTTCTAGGCGGCAAAGCCGATTCTTCCCTGGTTCGTAAGGGGCGCGATCGACTTGTCGCAACTGCAACGTTCAAAATTCAACCGATGATTGAAGAGATCGCCGTTGAGAAAGGCGCCGTTGCAGAGGGTGGCGAATTAATCCTCACAAGATCTTTGAACTCTGAAGGCAAGAGTCGAGCCTCAGCGGGAGGCGTCTCGGTGCCGGCAAGTGTCCTCACCGCACTTGGCGAGGTGCTCATTGAAATTCATGGTCAAGGCGCCAGCATGAGCATCACAAAAGTGGCCAAACAACGTGAAATCCTTGATCGCTACGCGGGTTCACAACTCAAGGACGTACTGAGTCACTACAGAGTGGCTCTGGAAAATTACAACAGCCTGAAGGCCAAAATCGCCTCGCTCAAGAGCAATGCCGCCGGTCGCGAGAGGGAGATCGCTGCCCTGCAAGAATTCTCGAACTCATTCATGAAGATGAAACCGCAGCCTGGAGAAGCAAGTGCGCTTCTGGCCGAAATTTCCCGTCTTTCATCGGTTGAGTCGCTTCGCAAATCAGTGGGAGATTCCGTTTCTCTCTTACTTTCAGAGGAAACTGGAGTTGTCGACGCCCTGTCGACGGCGAAGCGAAATCTCGAATCTGTCGCAGACAAGGATCCGCTCATTAGCGAAATTCTTGCTGCCGTGACCGATAGTTTTTTCCAACTTTCAGAGGCGGCGCAATCTGCTCATACCTACCTTGAGGATCTTGAAGCAGATCCGCAGCGCTTGGACATGGCACAGGCACGACGGGCTGATTTGAGCGCCTTCCTAAAAAGGTATTCCTCTGTTGAAGAAGCAGATGATCAGATTACCGAGTTGATCAAGCGACACGATCTCGTAGCTGAGTCAATCGCCGATTTAACGGGAGGGGAAGATCGAGTGGCCCAGATGGAGGAAGAATTGAAGCAGCTATTCACGCAACTTGTTTCACGCTCGCAAATCCTCTCTGAAGTAAGGCACGACTTTGCACATCAACTCTCCGCATCGGTGACTCAAGAAATTCATATGCTCTCCATGCCGCACACTCAATTTATCTGCACAGTGTCGTCGCCTGACTATTCTCAGAGATTGTCGTCGAATATTTTCAGTACTACCGGCGCCGATGATGTTTCTATGCTGTTGCAGGCCCACAAAGATGGCCCGCTTGTACAAGTAGCAAAGGGTGCAAGTGGCGGTGAGCTCTCGCGAATCATGCTGGCACTTGAAGTCGTTCTAGCCGAATCCGAGCCGGTAGGAACATATATTTTTGACGAAGTTGACGCAGGAGTGGGCGGGAAAGCGGCGGTCGAGGTTGGGCGACGGTTGCGCAAGCTTTCGCAATTCGCGCAAGTGATTGTGGTGAGCCATCTGCCTCAGGTTGCAGCGTGGGCCGACTCGCATTTTGTTGTCAAGAAAAATGACGATGGAGCGGTAAGCCAGAGTGATGTCGTAAAAGTCACCGGCGATCTGCGGATAGAGGAGATTGCGCGGATGCTGGCGGGCCAGGAGGAGTCGCAAAGTGCCAGGGAACACGCCGCCGAATTGCTTGCCATGCGCGGATAAAGGGATTGTCCATGAATGATGATAGGTTGGTCTCCCATGGGCCAACCTCATGTGACTAAGCATTTATTCGTAACCGGAGGCGTAGCCTCAAGTCTTGGCAAAGGTCTCACCGCTTCCAGTTTGGGACGATTACTCCGCTCCCGCGGGATCCGCGTGACCATGCAAAAGCTCGATCCCTATCTCAATGTTGACCCGGGCACCATGAACCCCTTCCAGCACGGTGAGGTCTTCGTGACCGATGATGGGGCCGAGACAGATCTAGATATCGGCCATTACGAGCGTTTTCTCGATACAAATTTGCATGGCTCTGCCAACGTCACCACAGGTCAGGTGTATTCGCGCGTAATTGCTCGCGAACGACGCGGAGAGTACTTAGGGGAGACCGTCCAGGTAATTCCGCATATCACTAACGAAATCAAAGAACGCATCCGCGCAATGGCTGCTTCCGACATCGACATAGTCATCACAGAAATTGGCGGAACCGTTGGTGACATTGAGTCACAGCCGTTCCTAGAAGCGGCACGGCAAATTCGCCAGGAAGTCGGGCGTGAAAATGTTTTCTATCTCCATGTCTCTCTTGTTCCTTACATCGGTCCATCTGGAGAATTGAAGACCAAGCCAACCCAACACAGTGTTGCCGCACTTCGAAGTATTGGTATTACCCCCGATGCGATCGTGATTCGCTCCGATCGAGAGATTCCTTCGGCGGTCAAGAGAAAAATATCCATGATGTGCGATGTTGACCTTGAAGCCGTCGTTGCGGCAGTTGATGCTCCGTCAATTTACGATATTCCCAAGGTTCTGCACTCTGAGGGCTTGGATGCCTATGTCGTAAGAAGACTTGGCCTGCCTTTTAAAGACGTTGAATGGGCCGAATGGGATGCCCTACTTGCCAAGGTTCACCGGCCCGCACACACAGTGCGGGTTGCTCTTGTTGGAAAATATATTGATCTCCCCGATGCCTATTTATCGGTAACTGAGGCACTTCGCGCAGGTGGATTTGGCAACGACGCCAAAGTAGAGATCAAATGGGTGCCCAGTGACAATTGCGAAACGTGGCAAGGTGCCAAAGAGCATCTCTCTGATGTAGATGCAATCTGCGTTCCCGGCGGTTTTGGAATTCGAGGAATTGAAGGCAAAGTTGGCGCTCTGCATTATGCGCGAGTCTCAAAGATTCCAACGTTGGGTTTGTGTTTAGGACTGCAATGCATGGTGATTGAAGGGGCAAGGAATCTTGCCGGTATCACTGATGCCAATTCGGCTGAGTTCGCACCGGAGACAAAATCACCTGTGATTTCCACCATGGAAGATCAGCATGCGGTGGTCTCTGGAGATGCTGATATGGGTGCGAGTATGCGCCTTGGCTTGTACCGAGCAGTTCTGTCACCAAACTCGTTGATTGCAAAGACCTATGGGTCCTTAGAGATTTCAGAACGTCATCGCCACCGCTATGAAGTCAATAACGAGTATCGCCAGAGGCTCGTTGACGCTGGTCTGCGATTTTCAGGGATTTACCCCGAACGCGATCTTGTGGAATTTGTGGAATTGCCGGAGGAGGAACATCCCTACTACGTCGGCACGCAGGCCCATCCTGAGTTTCGTTCTAGGCCAACACGTCCTCATCCTCTTTTCTTAGGCTTGATTGCCGCAGCCCTTAAAGCCAAAGGCGTAAGCGCAAAGTCTTGAGCCAGAGTAGGCTGACGAACTGACAATGACGTCACAAATTGGAGTTGGAAATGATTGTTGGTGTACCAAAGGAGATCAAAAGTCAGGAATCACGAGTAGCAATAACCCCAGAAGGAGTCAGCGAATTCATCCGAGCTGGACACTCTGTAATTGTTGAAGCTGGAGCCGGTCTTGGATCCTCAATTTCTGATGAAGATTTTGTTTTGCAGGGTGGGCAAATACGTACAACCGCAGAAGAGATTTGGGCGCAGGCCGACTTAATTCTTAAAGTCAAAGAACCGATCGCCAGTGAGTACCCATTGATGAGAAAGGGCCAAGTACTTTTCACTTATCTCCATCTTGCCGCATCGAAGGCCTGTACTGACGCACTCATCGCAAGTGGCACTACTGCGATCGCCTATGAAACGGTAGAAGTACAAGGTCAGTTGCCATTGCTGGCCCCCATGAGCGAAGTAGCAGGACGTATGGCCACACAAGTTGGCGCCGCAGTGCTGCAGAAGCCAAATGGCGGCCGAGGGGTCCTGCTCGCAGGAGTACCCGGAGTTGCACCGGGCAAGGTTGTTGTCATCGGTGGAGGTGTCGCAGGGCTGAACGCTGCGGTTATCGCACTTGGAATGGGCGCTGATGTCACGGTAATTGATCGCAGCATTTCCCGTCTTCAATACATTGATTCACTTTATTCTGGACGGATTAAAACTTTGGCAGCTTCTTATCACGCGATTGACCGCGAGATTTCCCAAGCAGACTTGGTGGTTGGGGCAGTGCTTGTCCACGGGGCCAAGGCACCGAAATTGGTGAGCAACGATCAAGTCGCGAGAATGAAACCAGGTTCGGTTCTGGTGGATATTGCCATTGACCAAGGTGGATGTTTTGCGGATTCTCATGCAACAACACATGCAGAGCCAACATTTCCGATCCACAACAGCATCTTCTATTGCGTTGCCAATATGCCAGGTGCCGTACCGGTGACTTCTACCTACGCCTTGACCAACGCAACCCTCCCTTATGCGCTATCCATTGCAAATAAGGGTTGGCGCGAAGCAATCAGGGGCGATTCTGGACTTGCCCTTGGGCTCAACATTCACGATGGTGGCGTTTATTACGAAGCGGTGGCCATCGCACACAATTATTTTTTCGAAGTACTTGCTTCGTAATTGATATAGATGACGGAAATTGAATTCTCCCAGGAATCTCGCGACTTCTTAGATCATTTGAGAGTGGAACGAGGTCTTGCGGAGAATTCCATTTCTGCTTACGGTCGAGATCTAAATCGATTTAGCAGATTCCTCGATCTTTCCTCTGTCACTCTCACCAATGTGACAGCCAAAGAGATGCGCGAGTTTCAGAATTGGCTTCGGGCCGAGGACCTGAGCCAATCCACTATTAACCGAATCCTTTCTGCACTTCGAACTTTCTTTCGCTACTTATCGGCTGAGAAGGGCTTTGTCGATCCGTTAACTGACCTAGAGAAGACGCGTCAGGTTCGCCGCCTTCCCAAAGCGTTAACTGTGAGTGAGATCGTTTCGATGATTGAGGCTGCCTATCGCGAAGGCGAGCCGGTCACAATTAGGGATAAGGCGCTGTTGGAACTGCTCTACGGAAGCGGGGCGAGAGTGAGTGAGCTTGTGAACCTTGATCTCGCGGATGTCCGCCAGGTCGCCACAGAAGGCTTTGATGTTCAAACCATTAAGTTGCGAGGCAAGGGCGGCAAAGAGCGCATTGTTCCACTGGGAAGTTTCGCCAATGCAGCATTGAGTGACTACTTAACTAGGGTAAGGCCGGATTTGGCTCGCAACTCATCAAAAACCACTCCAGCGATCTTTCTCAATCAGAGAGGTACTCGGTTGAGTCGGCAGTCGGCTTGGCAGTTCGTTCTCAATGCATCCAAAGCCGCAGGGATAACTAGCAAGGTTTCACCGCACGTCTTTCGTCATTCCTATGCAACTCATCTGTTAGATGGCGGGGCAGATATCCGCGTCGTGCAAGAACTGCTAGGACACGCCTCCGTCACGACAACACAGATCTACACCTTGATAACGATCGATAAAGTTCGAGAGACGTACAGTTTGGCGCACCCAAGAGCTAGGTAGATTTAGAGCCCGCGCAGCCGTCGTGCCAAGATGCTCTGTTCTCCCTTGGCTTCCAAGTCAGCGATGATCACCGCAATAGATTCGCGAACAATGCGTCCTCGATCAGCAGCCAGTCCCAGATCTCCGCGCAGAAGAAGGCGGGCTTGGTCCAGATCAAAAAGTTCTTCGGGGGAGAGATAGACGGTGATTTTCTCGGCGTGGGATTCGCGGCCGGAAGGCGAGCGATCAACATTGCTGACCCGGCGCCTAGGAGTTGTTCTCACGCTCTTACTCTGTCCACGGGTGAGCGGAGCGGTGGGGTTGGAGATGATTGAGGCAGGATCTATTTCGGGGGTCGAGTCCCGTACGGCGGTAAGGGCCGGTGTTGTGGACCGGAACAGTTCATCGGCCCCTGGCAAACTTGCTCTGCGACTCATCCTAAGCCTCCTCGTGCGATCAATTCTCTGGCAAAACGTCGATAAGACGCAGCGCCTCCTGAATTGGAGGCGTATGTGTTGATTGGTTCACCGGCCACCGTGGTTTCGGGGAAGCGCACGGTCTGGGCGATTACGGTTTCGAAGACACTTTCGGGAAATGCTTGCAGAATACGTTCGAGGACTTCGCGACTATGCAAAGTCTTCTTGTCGTACATCGTGGCCAATATTCCGATCAATGTGAGATTCGGGTTGAGGTTGATGCGTACTTTCTCCAAGTTCTCCTGAAGTTGAGCGAAGCCACGCAGGGCGAAGAACTCGCACTGCAGGGGCACAATGACTCCGTCAGCGGCGGTGAGCGCGTTCAGAGTCAGCAGGCCCAGGGTTGGCTGGCAGTCGATGAGAACGACGTCGTAGTAATCCTTCACGGTCGAGAGAGTGCGCTTGAGAAAATTCTCGCGGCCCATCTCATTGACCAAGGTGACCTCGGCGGTGGCCAATTCCTTATTGGCAGGGAGCAAATCCATGCCGGGGATCGAGGTTTTCAAGATGACCTTGTCGATATCAGAGTGCGGATCCATGAGGACTTGGTAGACAGTCTCTTGGAGCTTGAGCTCATGGGCATTGACCCCAAGGCCGACAGAAAGGGCTCCCTGGGGATCGAAATCGACCAAGAGGACGCGGCGGCCATACTCAGCCAAGCTGGCCCCGAGGTTGATCGTGGTCGTTGTCTTGCCGACCCCACCTTTCTGATTCACGATGGGGATTATTTTGGCATGACCATGCTCTGAGAGAGCTTTGGGGATGGGCCAATTTTTGGGAGTCTTCTTGAGCAGGGTTGACGTCGTTGCTACATCATCATCAAAAGTCGATTTAACGCTCAATCGAGAAACCTCTCTGCCGCTTTAAGGTTGGACTCTACGCAGGAGAGCAACTCCTAAGCAAGTGCGAGAAATGAAAGCAAATGTGAAGTACCGTTCGCTGGTGGAAACTGCAGCTACAGAGGTAAATACCGAGATAACCCCGGGTTTTGCCGTCCACCTTGATAATTTTGATGGCCCCTTTGATCTACTCCTGCAACTTATATCCCGGCACAGGATGGATATCACCGACATTGCCCTAAGCGAAGTAACCGATGAATTCATCTCCTTTATCCGGGCCTTGGAAGTATCAGGGGAGGGATGGCGCCTGGATCAAGCCACCGAGTTCCTCGTGGTTGCAGCTACGCTTCTAGATTTGAAGGCCGCCCGTCTGCTGCCTAGTGGTGAAGTTGAGGACGAGACCGATCTCGCCCTCCTGGAAGCTCGAGATCTCCTCTTTGCCCGTCTGCTTCAGTACCGGGCTTTTAAAGACATTGCCGCCACCTTTAATGATCGAATTGCCCTGCAGGATAAGGCCTTTGCCCGGATCATCTCCCTAGATCCCTACCTTTCCTCCCTGCTTCCCGAGGTACTCATAGGGGTGGGCCCCGAACGCTTCGCTGCCATTGCCGAACGAGTACTCGCGCCTAAAGTCACGCCTGCGGTGGCTATGGAGCATCTCCACCTGCCGCTGGTGAGCGTGGCTGAGGAATCAAAATGGGTGGTGGAGGCCCTGCGCCGCTCTCGTTCCATGAGCTTTCGCCATCTTGTCTCTGAAGCAGAGAGCACTCTGGTCGTTGTTGCCCGCTTTCTCGCGCTCCTGGATCTCTATCGCCAGGGCGCACTTCGATTCGATCAGGTCGTCTCTCTAGGAGAGCTTCAAATAAGTTGGGTAGGTCCAGATTCCGGTGAGATTGAAGCCGGAGAAGAGTTCGATATCCCCGTAAGTATTGAAACTAGTGAGACAGAGGAGGGTTCAGATGTCTAATCTTGAACTTGAGCATTCAATTGAAGCGATTCTTATGGTCATTGATGAGCCGGTTACAGAGGAGACTCTGGCCAAAGTCCTAGACCGCAGCGTTGAGGAGATCGTTTCAGCTCTTTCCTCCTTGGTAAGGGCCTATGAATATAACGGTTTCGAACTCCGCCAGATCTCTGGTGGTTGGCGCTTCTACAGTCGCCCCGAGTATTCCGCTGTAGTGGAGCGTTTTGTCTTGGATGGGCAGCAATCTCGGCTGACCCAAGCGGGCCTTGAAACCCTTGCCGTCATCGCATATCGACAGCCGGTATCTCGAGCCCGAGTTTCAGCGATTCGTGGCGTCAACGTTGAAGCAGTCATGAAGACCTTGGTGACGCGTGGATTGGTCGAAGAATTCGGCGTAGAACCAGAAACCGGGGCAATCCTCTACCGGACGACGACCTATTTCCTTGAACGTCTCGGTCTCAATTCCATCGCCGATCTGCCCGCTCTTGCCCCTTATCTGCCCGATCTGGATCGACTGGATGAAATTTTGGGCGCCCTCACCGACTGATCAGATCTTCGGTAGAGTAGGCCATTAACCCTTCTACTTTGGGGTATGGAACGGCTTAGGCCGGATTGGAAGACCCCCATGGCTCTGACACGACTCAATAAGATTATTGCCGATGCAGGAATCACGAGCCGTCGGGGCGCCGATGAATTGATCCACGACGGCCGAGTGAGCGTGGATGGCCAGATCGTTCGGGAAATGGGAACGAAGATTGACCCTGAAAAGTCTTTAGTAATGGTTGATGGTGAGACAATCACGGCTAGTTCAACTAAGACTTATTTAGCACTTCATAAACCCAGAGGTGTGGTGTCTACCATGTACGACCCCGAAGGAAGACCCTCACTCTCTGACTTTATTTCGCTCCGAACCGAACGGCTTTTTCACGTGGGCCGACTCGACAAGGAGAGCGAGGGCTTGATTCTCCTCACCAATGATGGGGAAATGACCTTCCGAGCCACCCACCCTTCGTACGGTCTAGAGAAGACCTATCTCATCGAATTCACGGGGGATCTACCAAAGAAAGCAGAGAGCACTCTTCTCAAGGGAATTGAACTCGAAGACGGGTTGGGTCGAGTTTTGGCCTTTAAGGCTCTCTCGCCAACCTGGATTGAAGTGACGATCCACGAGGGCCGGTATCACATCATCCGCCGCCTTATGGAAGCTGTGGGAGTGGACGTCCTTCGACTCATCCGTACCCGGTTTGGGCCGATTCTACTGGGGGATGTCCTTGAAGGACGGTGGCGAGACCTTAATGAGGTTGAGTTGATAAATCTTCGTAAGGTTTTAGATCTTTAGTGATTTACCGACATTACTATTTCCTAGGTAGAATCTCCTTACCTCTTTATCGATAATAATGGCTTTTTTAATAACGATTTATCGACATTAATAGGGGAGAATTAGGCGTAAAGTGCGACCTTTAAAGAAATTTATCGACATTTCGTCATTTGCCATACGGTGGATTGGAACCTTGTCGAGGGAGGTAAGTACTCAAAGCCTTATATCGATTTAAGGTCATAAAGGTATAACGAGAAACACCCTTTACCTCCCACCTGCTTCTTGCCTTGCAGGGTAATCTCCTCCCATGAACGTACGTGCCATCCGCGGAGCAATTCAGGTAGAGAAGAACACACTTGCTGACATCCATGCCGGAGTGCACGAACTTTTGAAGGCGATCTTGGAGGCCAATAACCTCGTAGCCCACGATGTGATTTCGGTAATCTTTACGGCCACGCCCGATCTCAATGCTGACTTTCCGGCTGCGGCTGCTCGAGAAATTGGCTTTGGGGCAGTGCCCCTCATCTGCGCATCCGAAATTGACGTTCAGGGAGCTCTGCCGGGGGTTATTCGAGTCATGCTGCACTGCAACACCAAGGCTAAATCTGAAGATATTTCCCACATTTACCTCAAAGGTGCTGTGGCGCTTCGTCGCGATCTAGCCCAATGAGAGGCGTTCGGATTGTCGGTTCTGGGCTTATCGGAACATCGATTGCCCTGGCCCTATCGGCTGCTGACGTCCCGGTTGAAATGACGGATTCCGATCCGCATCGAGCATCTCTGGCCCAAGATCTGGTGGGCATGAAGGGATTAGAGCAGGTTGATCTCGTGCTTCTCTCGCTACCTACTTCCCAACTCCAGCAAGTCATTAAGAGAGAATTTTCTTTAAACCCAAAGTCTGTCTTTATGGATGTTGGTAGTGTCAAGACTAAACCTGTACGTGAAATTGAATTAAATCCGGAGATTTCCCGGCGATTTTGTGGATCCCATCCCATGGCTGGGCGAGAAATAGGGGGCCCAGAGGCTGCCCGCTCAGATCTCTTCATGGGACGTCCCTGGATCTACACCCCATCCAATAATTGTGATCAAGATGTCTTGGAGACTGTGGTCGAGCTCATCCAAACCCTGGGCGCCACGCCCATTCAGATGACCCCCGATGAACACGATTCGGCAGTGGCTCTGATTTCGCATCTGCCCCAAATCTCGGCATCCCTTCTCGCCTCGCAACTCCATCGTGGACCCGCGGCTTGGCTTGCCCTGGCCGGACAGGGCGTCCGGGATAGCACCAGAATCGCGGCCTCGGATCCAAAGCTCTGGCGGGAAATTATCGGAATGAATCGAGAGCAGATCCGACCGCTCCTCATCAAAATGAATGAAGACTTAAATAATCTCATCAGCGAGTTTGACGATGATGACGCCATTGAAGCCTTCATCGAGAAGGGTCGGACTGGTCGCGAGAGAATTCCCGGCAAGCACGGCGGACGCCCTCGTGATTACATCTTCCTTCCTATTGTTCTGGAAGATAGACCCGGCCAGTTGGCCGCCCTTTTCCAAGAATGTGCCGATGCGCAGGTCAATATTGAAGATCTTTCTATCGAGCACTCTCCAGGCCAGTTCACGGGTCTTATTACCTTGGCTCTGTCTGGCGTCGATGCTGAAAAACTCTCCGATCATCTGGCAAGTCGCGGTTGGAACGTTCACTCCCCGCGGGTCTAAAGCGGTGATTTGAGGTAAGCCCTGAACGACTAGACTTGCGCTCATGGGCATTGTTGTAGCAGTTGATGGCCCAAGCGGGGCAGGTAAATCCAGCACTTCGCGCGCGGTAGCAACTCGTGCCAAATGGGACTACCTGGACACCGGAGCGCTCTATCGGGGCGTTACCTGGTTGGCGCAGCGAGAGAAGGTCTCCGAGCCCTATGAGGTCGTGGACGCTCTGAAGAAGCACCCCCTCATAATCGCAACCAATCCTGAGAATCCGACCCTTTTCTGTGGCGATATCGATATTACCGAGGCAATTCGTTCTCAGGCGGTGACGGATCAAGTCAGTGAAATCAGTGCACATCCCGAAATCCGTCAGCACCTTCTCGAACTGCAGCAAAAACTGATTAAGAGGGCAATGCGCGGAATTGTTGTCGAAGGCCGAGATATCGGGACAGTTGTTGCACCTGAGGCGGCTCTAAAAATCTTCTTGACCGCTGACTTGTCGGCACGGGCCCAACGACGAGAGAAGGAAATCGATTCACCCGCACAGTTACTCTCTTCGGCCACTCTCGAGGAGTCGTTGGCGCAGAGAGATCTTCTGGATTCCACCCGTAGTACTTCTCCATTAATGATCGCCGCCGATGCGATCACCATTGATTCCACCGAACTTTCACTGCATGAGACTGCTCAACGCATCTGGGAACTGCTCAAGGAACGGCGCCTGCTCGGTTTGCCGATTGTTGCCTTGCTCGGGCGTCCAAACGTAGGTAAATCAACTCTCATCAACCGCTTCCTAGGCCGTCGTGAAGCCATCGTGGAAGACACCCCGGGCGTCACCCGAGATCGAGTCACCTATGAGTGTGAATGGAACGGCCGAGATTTCATGGTGATGGACACCGGGGGATGGGAAGCCAAACCCGATGGAATCTCCGTGGGAGTCAGCGGAATAGCCGAATTGGCTATGCAAGAGGCCGATGTTCTTGCCTTAGTGATTGATTCTCAAGTTGGCGCCCTTGACGAGGACGATGTCTTAATCCGTGAATTACGGAAAATGAAGAAGCCAATCATCCTGGTAGCCAACAAAGTTGATGGTCCCGCAGAGGAAGCGCAAGCTCATTCACTCTGGAATCTAGGTTTGGGCGAGCCGCAGTTTGTTTCGGCTCTACACGGTCGGGCAAGTGGAGATCTCCTAGACAAAATAGTGAAGGTGCTTCCAGAGGTCGGCGGCGCTCAAAGTCAGGACGGATATCGCAGAGTTGCACTCATTGGGCGACCTAACGTTGGCAAATCCAGCCTTCTCAATATCTTGGCCGGCAGCACTCGCGCCCTAGTCGATGATGTGGCTGGCACCACGCGTGATCCAGTCGATGAGCTGATCGAACTCGGTGGATCCATTTGGCGCTTTATCGACACTGCCGGAATTAGAAAACGAGCAAATCAGGCCAGCGGTACCGACTACTACGCGACATTGCGTACTCAGGTGGCGCTGGAGCGAGCCGAAGTAGCAGTTGTGGTTTTAGATGCTTCAAACCCAATTTCAGAACAGGATCTGCGCATTATTACCATGGTTGAAGAGGCTGGAAAGGCCCTGATCATCGTGATGAACAAATGGGATCTTGTCGATGAAGATCGCCAAATTACCCTGGATCGAGAAATCGATCGTCACCTTGACCAAGTTGAATGGGCGCAGAGAGTCAACCTTGCCGCCAAAACCGGTTGGCACAGAGACCGTCTAGCCCCGGCCCTTCGAACTTCGCTGACAAGCTGGGAGAAACGAATTCCGACAAGCCGCCTCAATTCATTTCTCGGCACCCTTATTGCAGCAACACCTCCTCCCGTGCGCGGGGGCAAGCAGCCCAAGATTCTCTACGCGACCCAGGCCGGCATTGCCCCACCTCGATTCGTCATCTTTACGACTGGGTTCTTGGAGAGTTCCTACCGACGTTTCATCGAACGGCGCTTGCGCGAAGAATTTGGGTTTCCGGGAACCCCGATCCAAATATCTGTACGAGTACGCGAGCGCGAGTAATATTCCACCTCGACGAGTTATCGTCACCGGGGCGTAGCGCAGCTTGGTAGCGCACCAGGCTGGGGGTCTGGGTGTCGCAGGTTCAAATCCTGTCGCCCCGACATGTCCGTAGTAACTGTTCCTAATGCCCTCACGCTTCTGCGTGGGTTTGGGATACCCCTTTTCATTTATCTGGCTCTAAGTCGCCATGCCGATGGCGCAGCAATCATTGTTTTGATAATTGGCGGAGCAACAGACTATTTCGACGGGAAACTGGCAAGGGCCTGGAATCAAGAATCCCGACTTGGCGAATTGATGGATCCTGCCATTGATCGGCTCTACATTGCCGCGACGCTCATTGTTCTCTACATGCGCCAGGTGCTCCCGCTCTGGATCGTCTTCGCTCTGCTTGGAAGAGATGTAATTCTTGGCGTGATGACACTTCTCATGAAGCGCGTCGGAATCGGACCTTTCAAGGTGACCTACCTTGGCAAAGCCGCTACTTTCAATTTGATGTATGCCTTCCCGCTACTTCTGCTGGCCAAATCGGATTCAAGGCTGGGCGAAGTGGCGTATGTCATTGGGTGGAGTTTTGCAATATGGGGCATAGCCCTTTATTTCATCACCGGAATGAACTACTTTCAGTCCGGATGGCGCTGCATCGCACATGCAAAGTAAGGTAGCCACTTAACAACATTGATAGGAGATTGTCGTGTCAGAAGCACCACTAGCGTTGCGTTACACGAAGGAACATGAATGGGTAGCGACGACCGAAACCGCATCTCGAGTGCGAATCGGAATCACCGACTTTGCGCAGAGCGCCCTTGGTGACATCGTTTATATCCAACTGCCCAACGTTGGTGATGATCTAAGCGCCGGAAAAGTATGCGGCGAAGTCGAATCGACGAAGAGTGTTTCCGAACTCTACGCACCTGTCTCGGGCAAAGTCACAGCGGTCAACGCCGCCCTTACTGCCAATCCTGAGATTCTCAATTCAGATCCATATGGCCAAGGTTGGATTGCAGAAGTTGACGTCACAGGTGGAGAAGAAGAACTTTTGAGCGCCCAGGAGTACGTGCAACTTACGGCTTGACCTGGGTCGTACACATCTCTAATGTCAGCCTCAAGTTGATGTTGAGTAAGAGGGGAGCGGCATGGAGAAGAAGCCAGAGCCAGATCTCACTACCACTATCGACTTAGGTGCTCGTGAGGGTGCCAAGGCCCTTCCTTTGGATCATCTCACTGAGAACTTGAGCAAGTTGAATGAGGAAGAACGTGGCATTATCGCCAAACTCTCCTCCAAGGACGGAATGCTCATTGTTCATCGCGGGCCGGGTAAGGGGTCGCGGTTCTTGCTCAATGAAACCGCCTCAATCGGGCGGGCGCCAGAAAGTGACATTTTCTTGGATGATGTAACCGTTTCGCGCAAACACGCGCTGGTCACATATTCAAATTCCGGCAAGTTCTGCATGAAAGATTTGGGAAGTCTCAACGGCACGTATGTAAACGGAAAACCGGTGGTGGAGATAGATTTGTCTTCCGGTGATGAAATTCAAATCGGCAAGTTCCATATGCTCTTCTTTGGGGGAAAATCATGAGCGTTCCTGCTCGCGCGTATCTCAGCATCGGTGAAGTCCTCGGAAAATTGAGGAATGATTTCCCTGACATCACCATTTCGAAGATCCGTTTCCTTGAATCCGAAGGATTGATTGAACCCCAGCGAACTCCTTCGGGATATCGCAAGTTCACCAACTCTGATCTCGAACGTTTGAGATATGTGCTGTTGGCTCAGAGAGATCAGTACTTGCCCCTGCGAGTGATCAAAGAGAATTTGGACGCGTTAGATCGTGGACTTCAACCAGCGCCTGTATCTGGGGGAGTGCCGGTTCCTAGGCTTGCCACGATTGATGGTGAATTGGCGCCGGCAAACTTCGCAGAGAACACGGATATGCGTCTCTCGCGCGAGGAACTTCTCAAGACCAGCGGTGTTTCCGAGGAACAACTTGTAGAACTTGAGTCATACGGTCTGATTGCGCCCCGCGGACGTCATTACGACGCGGATTCTCTCTCGATTGCACGAGCTGTCACCGAGATGGCCGGTTTTGGCATTGAGCCACGACACCTTCGCTCATTCAAATCTGCCGCCGACCGCGAAATCGGACTCATCGAGCAAGTCATTACTCCACTGATTAGACAGAAGAGTTCGGAAGCTAAGGCTCGTGCCGAAGAAGTACAACGGGAGATTGCGGCCCTTTCAGTCCGCTTACATGCCGCCCTCGTACGCGGCGGACTACATCGACTTCGGTAGTTGCGATGATTCCAGTAGAGGTCGTTGGTGTGCGTGTTGAGATGCCGTCGAATCAACCGATTGTTCTACTGAAAGAAGTTGAGGGTTCCCGGTTCCTTCCCATCTGGGTTGGCGCAGTGGAGGCAACAGCGATCGCATTTGCTCAGCAGGAGGTGCTTCCTCCGCGACCACTCACTCATGATCTGATGAAAGAACTTCTGGAGAAATTGAACGGGACTCTATTTGCTGTTCATCTGACTGAACTTCGCGATGGGGTCTTTTATGCCGACCTTATCCTCAGGGGCGCCGACCAGAATGAGGTCACGGTTTCGGCCAGGCCATCTGATGCCATTGCTTTAGCCCTGCGAACCAAAAGCGCGATCTTGGCAACCGAGGAGCTGTTAGCCGAGGCGGGAATCGAAATTCCAGAGGAGACCAGTTCCGAGGCCAATGAAGAAGTAGAACGATTTAGGGAATTTCTGGATCAGATCAATCCAGAAGATTTCGCAGGCTAGCCCCATGCTGGTGCGCCGTGCAGCCCTGACCCTGCGCCTCGGAGCGACATTCTTTTTCTTTGCCGCCGTTGCCCTCATCATCAAACCGGGTGAGGTGGCCACTTTCTTTGGCTTTGCCAGCAAATCCCTGACCCCTGAATTGCTCTGGAGTTTGCGCGTCATGGGTGCCACCTTCCTCATACCGGCCCTTTTAGGTCCTGTCGTTGCCGCATTCGCAGGGGAGAGAGGGTTACGTCAGGCCGCGGCAGGAATGGCCTTCATCTGCCTGGGAATCTCGACGATCATCTTCTTCACCCCTGGCAAGTGGGCGTGGGGCAAACTCTGCTTTGCTGGGATCGGATACCTTTTTGCCTTGATGTACTTCTACGCCCTGCGTGGGCGCGGGCGTAACCGTTAACCTCTACTTGAGGTTTTAATCGTGTTGATCGTTGATTCTACTTCTCGCCCCTCATAGGCTTATAAAACCTCCCCGAGAATCGAGCTTTGACGTGAATGATCAAGAGCGCAAAGACATTGGCTACAGAGGTGCAACGGCATGTGCTGCCGCTGGCATCTCTTACCGCCAACTCGATTACTGGGCACGTACAGGTCTAGTTGAACCAAGTATCCGCACTGCGATGGGTTCTGGAACGCAACGCCTTTATGGGTTTCGCGACATCTTGGTTTTGAAGATCGTCAAGCGGCTTCTGGATGCTGGTGTCTCTCTTCAGAATATTCGCACCGCAGTGGATTACCTGCGCATCCGCGGTGTGACCGAACTTGAGCGAATCACCCTTATGAGCGATGGCGCCTCCATTTATGAATGTTCGAGCCCGGATGAAATAATCGACCTTCTTCAAGGTGGACAAGGGGTCTTTGGAATTGCGGTCGGCAAAGTGTGGACTGAAGTCGAAGGGTCTCTGGCAACTCTGCAGGGCGAGATTGACGGACAGATAGTAAGTGGTGAATCTAACGACGAATTATCACAACGGCGCAAGCGCAAGGGTGCCTGATTCGGTCTACCCTGCTGACGTAATGTCAATGAGGGGAAACGAATGACACTGTCCTACGATGCTAACGAGGCCTTTGAAAGAAGACATATTGGGCCATCATCGGATCAAGAAAAGTATATGTTGGGCGAGTTGGGCTTTGACACATTAGAAAAATTCATTGCCAAGGTTGTTCCCTCTAGTATCGCGATGGCGCAGCGGCTAGGTGAAATTCTTCCAAGTCCTGCAACCGAGAGCGAAGTCATTGAAGAGCTGAGATCGTTGGCAGCCAAGAACCAAGTGTTCACCTCACTCATTGGCACGGGCTATTACGGCACCATCACGCCCGCGGTTATTTTGCGAAACGTTCTCGAGAATCCAGCTTGGTATACGGCCTACACACCGTATCAACCAGAAATCTCCCAAGGGCGCTTGGAGGCCCTGTTCGCCTTCCAGACTCTCATCTGCGATATGACTTCGTTTTCTATCGCCAACGCATCCATGTTGGATGAAGCCACTGCCGCTGCCGAGGCGATGACCCTGGCCCACCGCATATTCAAGGGCGGTGAAGACGCGGCTTTTCTTGTAGACCAGAACGCGCATCCTCAGACCATCGCCGTCATCGGCACTCGTGCAAAGCCTCTCGGAATCACCACCGAATTATTCGATCCAACAAAGCCACTTCCCGCCACAGAATTTTTCGGTGCGCTGGTGCAATACCCGAATACCTTCGGCGAGATTTTGGATTTCACCAGCCTCGCTACAGCAGTTCACGACCGCGGCGCATTGCTGATTGCGGCGGCCGATCTGCTCGCGTTGTCGTTGCTTAAGCCACCAGGGGAGTGGGGTGCTGATGTTTGCATCGGTTCGGCC
>JANXZB010000058.1 GCA_025355765.1 Actinomycetes bacterium | reverse complement strand
CGCCTTCGATGGAAGTGCTGCCGGCAATCTTGATTCGCCGAATACCCTTGAAATCAAATCCCCGCTTGCTCTGCGCTACATCCTCAGCCATCCTGGAGATCTAGGACTTGCTCGCGCGTACATCACGAATCATTTGGACATCCGCGGAGATATCCACCAGACCCTTCTCGCCTTGAAAGATTTCATCAAGCATCCGATGCCAGTTGACGGTCTGGCAAAACTAGCCGCTGCCGTTGGACCTATCATTGTGGTGAGGCCGGACCTGCCAGTTGAAGAGGCACCACCGCGTTATCGTCGCGGTCTTCTCCACTCCCTCACACGGGATAAGTCTGCGATCCAGCACCATTACGACGTCTCCAATAATTTCTATTCGACAATTCTCGGCCCGACGATGGTTTATTCCTCTGCCGTCTTCGAAACGGATGATGCCAGCTTAGAGACGGCGCAGACAGAGAAAGTCGATCTCATCTGTCGAAAACTAGATCTCAAACCTGGGATGAAATTGCTCGATGTAGGCTGCGGTTGGGGCACTCTCGTCCTTCATGCCGCGAAGGAATACGGTGTTAAAGCCGTGGGCGTCACTCTCAGCTCAAATCAGGTGGAATTGGCACGGCAAAGGATCGAACATGCGAAACTGGAGAACAGCATCGAAATTCGACTTCAAGATTATCGGGAAGTCTCCGAGACTGATTACGATGCCATCTCCTCCGTTGGAATGAGTGAGCACGTTGGCGATTCGAAACTCGATTTGTACTTCAACCAGCTGCACAAACGAATAAAGGACCAGGGACGAATACTCAATCACTGCATCACTCGTCCAACTTCTCTGCAACGGGCGCGTACCGGAGCCTTTATCGATCGTTATATTTTCCCAGATGGAGAGCTCACGTCTGCCAGCCGTGTGGTTCAGGCGATGCATAATTCGGGCTTCGAACTCCGCCATAGCGAGAACCTACGAGAGCATTACGCCAAGACCCTTGCAAAATGGTGCGCGAACTTGCAGGCCAATTGGGACGAAGCCGTTGCCGAAGTTGGAGTGAATCGAGCTCGTATTTGGAATCTCTACATGACGCTTAGCCAGATCGGCTTTGAATCCAATTCCATTCAGATACATCAGTTCCTAGGAGTAGAGAACGATGCCTCTGGGAGAAATAACCTACCGCTGCGCCTTAGATTCTGAGACCAAACTTAGATTCTCGGCGTCAACGTAGACATCATAAATTCCTTTGGGTTTCGGGTATTGAACTTCGACGATTTTGCCCGTACTGGGCACTGCAAAAGTCACCATCTGGGGCTTGGATGAATACACCGTGCCCACCATTCCGTCCGAAGCTACAAAATCGTCCCGGTCCGAGGAAAGGTTAGACATCCCCTTTTCTTCGCTTGCGAGAGATTTTGCGTATGTCTCAACAGTCAAATTGAATCTGTCGGGAAGGTGGAGGCTCACCCCTTGTGGCACGTAAGTCACAATAATTTCTTTACGGTCTCTGGAGATGATTGTGTACTTGTATCCTGGCCTTGGACCAAGCCAGTAGGCAGGGATCTTCTCACTTTTCACGTGTTTGATTAGCTCATCAGAAGTCATTGAAATGGCCCCCCAACGCATAAGAGTGGCTGTCCGAACGCTCTGGGCTGAATGATTTATGGCCCCGAAACCGACCAATACAACGAGACTTGATATGAGTGCGTCGATCACGATGTTTCGCTTAAAGTGCGGATGAGCGCGGTTATACCGAGCGAATATGGCTCGCTCTTTCCTTGCATACTCCAATAGAGATTTTGACTTTTCGGACATGTGGATCACTTTTCTTTGTATCAGACATCGACGGTGAGTCCTGCAGTTTTAACGAACTCGTCCTTTACTGAAATCAGGATAAGCCATGCTGTCCAATATTCAAGATACCTACTCCGTGATGCCTCTCACCTGATCTTCTCTAAGGCTTGCGCATCGGTCTGGATGGTCAGTGCACTTCTGCTCTGTGAGTAAAAAATCTGCACGTGACGTCCGCTACCATGGATTTGCACTGCCATATGATCCTGTAGAGGTTTAGTGTACGAGAACATTAGAACCCGAAGTACGGTTGATAACATGTTTTGTCATCAAGACCGGAATAGTTCTGTCAGGGTACCTCCAATTCGAGTGCTGTCGATCACTTTCCTCGGTAATCTTCGGTGCCACCACCCACTGGTATTTCGATCTTTTCCAAATCTTTACCAAATCTCTAACGTTTCATCGCCTCACTCAACCAGAATTTAGGCTTCAATAGATTAAAGCGAAGACGGAGAGAATAATAATGACAAAATCATTGAAACTGGCCATAGGAATTGCGGTTGTAGCCTTATCCCTGGGCTCATCACTGCCTTTGGCAAACGCTTCTAGCATCCCGAGTGGATCTATGATGAATCAGGTTTACGTCGGCGACCACCTTCACACGATGACCGTGATGGGCAACCGCTTTTTTATGACAGGTCACCAAAGTGCCGGAATGTCTAGCAACGGCGGCAAGACTTGGACGGCCATCTCCTCTCTCAACGGTGCTGACGTCATGAGTTGGACTACCGCCTCAAAAATGATTCTCGCAGGTGGACATAACGGACTTTTTAGATCGACCGACAATGGCGAAACATTTAAGAAAACGAAGTTCTACGGTTCCACTTCGGATGTCCATGCGATTGGGGCCTCGGGCAAATTTGTTTATATGGGCTCGCCTCAAGTGGGCTTTCTAATGTCAACTGACGGCGGCACCACATGGAAAATGCGAAATTCAAAAGTTGGACAAAGTTTTATGGGCAGCATGCTCGTTGATCCTAAAAATCCTACGCGAATCATTGCTCCTGACATGTCGGCTGGGCTGGCAATGAGTTCAGATAGTGGACTCACTTGGTCATCACTCGGCGGACCAGGCGGGCCAATGGCAGTGGCGTGGAACTCCAAAAACATAAAGGAAATTGTGGCAATTGGCATGATGAGCGGTGGGATTAGCATGGATGCGGGCAAGACGTGGAAAGAGATTCCCCTCCCCAGTGGTGCGGCCGCTATTGACTTCGCACCCGATGGCAAGAAGATCTATTTAGGCGTGCTCGTGGGCACGAAGGCGCAACTCTATACAAGCGTGAATCAGGGAAAGAGTTGGCAGCCCTCTGCCGCAGCGACCACAGCTAAGAAAGTCGCTGCAATGGACCCGAATATGCCGGGTATGAACCATGTTGAACTTGCCTCCCCCGATAGACCGCTTGCTCTCACACTCGGCACCTTCGGCTTTGGAACTTCCTCCGTCTTCATCGGTGCACTGCTGCTGAGAAGAAAAGATAGAAGAAACTTGGCGAACAAGAAGGCACTCTTGGCCAGCCGCAGTGCTGGCAAATGAGCCAGGACCTGGAAATTCGAAGTCCTGAGTCCATTGATGTAGAGCCGCGAGGGCGCAATCTCCTAAAGATTCGCGCCGTGCGATCAATAATGCGCAGTCGCTGGTATCCAGGCGTTCTCCAAGTCCCGGTTGCTGCGGTCTTTGGATTAATTGCCTATGAATTATTGGTCGGTCCGACCAGTGCTCACGACAATGCCGGGACAGCACTTATGTGGGTCCTCTGGTGGCCGCTCATTCCCATCGTTTTCGTCTTTCTAGGGCGTTTCTGGTGTGCAGTCTGCCCTTTTGCAACGCTCTCGGACTTCGTTCAAAAACTTGTAGGTGTCAATCGGCCAGTGCCAACTTTTCTCAAAAGCTACGGAATTTGGATCATAGATGCCACCTTCATCGCCATTACGTGGGCCGATCACGTGTGGGGAATCGTGGAATCTCCATGGGGCTCGGGAATCTTGCTCCTTCTTTTAACCTTCGCTGTAATCGTTTCAGGAGCATTCTTTCAACGCCGAACTTTCTGTCGTTATCTCTGCTTCCTCGGAGGCCTTTCTGGCAACTATGCAAGAACGGGCATGGTCGCCCTTCGCGCGGATACCGACATTTGCGCGACGTGCAAATCTAAGGCGGCATGTTTCAATGGAACTGAGAAAGTGGCGGGATGTCCACTCTTCTCATTCCCTCGCACTATGGATTCAAATGCGAACTGCAACTTATGTGCCAATTGCATTAAGAGCTGCCCCAACGATGCAATTACTTTGACCTTACGTAAGCCAACTCAGGAACTCTGGTATCTACGCTCTCCCAAGATCGAAGAGTCTTTTCTGGCGATGGCAATCATGGGAATCGTCCTTATCCAGAATGTGACCATGTTGAAAATCTGGACGCAGATACTCGCAGCCGTCGAACGAGCCACTGGTATCACCAATTACGCATTCATCTTCACCATCGTCTTTGCAATAGGAGTGTCAATACCAGTCGGTCTATTGGCAGTCGCTGGAAAGGTGGCAGGAAAGAATAATCTCGAAAGCACGCGAGCAAATTTCGCACGTTTTGGCTATGCACTCATTCCGCTAGATGTTGCCGGGCACGTCGCCCACAACTTGTTCCACCTCTTGGCTGAAGGAAAGTCCGTTTTCTATACCGTGACTTCACTCTTTGGAAACCATGCCTCCGGCTCATCTGCTCTTGTCGGAAATGGAACCATCCGAGCACTTCAATACGTCGTTCTTGCCCTTGGTCTATGGGGTTCGTTCTACACGGTGCGCCGGATTACATACCGCCAGTACAAGGACCCGAAAGTCCGTTCAACCACGCTGTTGCCTTACTCGATTCTTATCGCTGTCCTAGGCGCCCTCAACGTGGCGATGTTCCTCTTTCCGATGGCTCATCGAATGTAGGTCGACGCACCTGATGGCATTTCTTTCCCAAATCTTTATAGAATGATTAACCGTTTAACGGTATTAGCGCACGACACTTACATCATGGGTCAAGTCCTGTTCTCGACAACGATTCTGGCCTCATTTCTAGGCGGCATTGTTGCGTTATTGGCCCCGTGCTGTGTCTCGGTCATGCTGCCTGCGTATTTCGCCTCGACCTTCCGACGCCGTAGCCAGATATTGGCCATGACTTTGGTTTTCACGGCCGGCGTGGGCACAATCATTCTGCCGATCGCCCTAGGCGCCGCCGCGATCAGTCGAGTCCTCATTGAGTACCACGTCGGGATATTCAGCGTCGTTGGTCTCAGCATGTTCGCTGCTGGGCTAGCCACTTTGTCTGGATGGAAAATGATGTTGCCAATGCCCTCTCGCAAGGGCGGCAATTCTGGAATTGGTTCGGTTTACAGTTTGGGTGTCTTCTCAGGAGCCAGTAGCGCATGTTGCGCTCCCGTACTTGCAGGTGTTGCAGCACTTTCAGGTGCCGCCTCATCCCTGCCGGCAGCCCTTGCAGTTGGCGCAGCTTATGTATTTGGAATGGTGGCCCCCCTTTGCATTTTGGCCTTGGTGTGGGACCGAAAGAACTGGAGCGATTCTCGATTACTCTCCACCCGGACGATCGCACTATGGCCCGGGTCTAAACGACGCATCCCGTGGGTCTCCATGGTCTCAGGCTTCCTCATGATCGTAATGGGCTTACTCACCATCGTCCTTGCTATTCGTGGACCAGGAATGGCAACTGCCGGTTGGCAAGTTGAAGTCACTGCTGCACTCGGTCACTCCGCCGCTGTTATTCAACGCTTCCTCTCCTTCGCTCCTGGATGGATCTACAGCATCTTGGTATTAGGAGGTCTCGCGCTTCTGATTTGGAAGGCGATCGACCACAGGAATCATGGTGACCACCCAATGAACGAAAACGTAGAAGACGAGGCGTGTCCTAACTGCGTATCAGAACACGAAGAGAAGGGGCTGCAAAAATGACATCAAAAAAGAAATGGCGTGCGTCCACCCCGCCGCCCCGAGTCAAATCGGAGACGCATCGCCAACGAAACATCGCAACAGGCTTCGTCGTAGTAGTCCTTCTCATCGCTTCTCTAATCATCGCTAATCGGCCCAGCAATTCAAACGGCGTTAGCCAGAAATCTGCTTTCCCCTATGCCATCGCCAACCCCGCGTCCGGGGCGATGGCACCAGATTTCATCCTCCCCTCCACCAGGGGCGGAAACGTAAAGCTCAGTGATTACAAAGGCAAGACAGTCTTGCTTTTCTTTCATGAGGGCATCGGCTGCCAACCATGTTGGGATCAAATCCGAGATCTGGAAAATGATGCAGCACAATTGAAATCAGCCGGCATTGACCAATTGCTCACGATAACCAGTGGACCAACTCGGCTTATCGCTCAGAAAATGGCTGATGATGGGCTGACGGCCATTGCCCTTGGGGATACCAATTTAGAAATATCCAAGATCTACAATGCAAACCAGTACGGCATGATGGGTGATTCCCGCGACGGACACTCATTCGTACTCGTTGGCCCAGATGGCAAAATCGATTGGCGCGCCGATTATGGAGGACCACCGAAGTACACCATGTATGTACCAATCAAAAACATTCTGAGTGATATGAAGGCTGGTCGAGTTGCATCATGACCGACATCACTCTCCTCACTCAGTCTTCATGCGCCTTCTGCGATCATGCCAAAGAAATTCTTTCTCGGCTTACTGCGGATTACTCCCTCAACGTCCACGAAATTCGACTAGACACCGAGGAAGGAAGAAAACTCGCTATCCAGCATGCAGTGATGTTCGCCCCAGGAGTTCTGATTGACGGCCAACTTTTTAGTTATGGGCGATTGTCAGAAAAGAAACTCCGACTTCAACTCACAACTCTTTCGAGATGTCCCACACAGCACTTTGGGACAAGAGACTGAATTAGTTTTGTTGCGGACGGACAGGGTCGTCTCCGCCATTTTTGAGAAATCCCAGCTATAGAAAGGGTTAAGTAAAATGAAAAGTGATAAGAAATTTCTCTATGTAAGCGGTCTAGGAGCGCTTGCTATCGTTCTGTTGTTGACGGGTGCATCGCCAGTAGTCTTGCTTTTGCTTGCCTGCCCAGTCATGATGATGTTCATGATGCATGGTATGAACCACGAAACTACAAGGCATGAAATGGGGCACGACAAGGAGGAGTAAACTAAATGAGCGGTTCAGATCTTGCCGTATTGATCGGAGCAGTAGTTCTCATACTTCTCACTGGTTGGTTCTTTTTTGCTCCACGAAAAGCAACTCAAGCAACAAGTGAAGGTAAAAACCAAAGTATCGAGATCATTGTAAAAGGCGGATATTCACCCGACACAATCCAAGCAACCATTGGCGTTCCATTGCACATTACATTTGACCGGCAAGAAAGCGGCTCGTGTACCGAGAAGGTGATAATTCCCGCTTTTCGTATCGCTGCTGATCTACCCGCAAATCGCCGAACCACAGTGGTTTTCACACCCGACACCCCTGGCACATACGAATTCGCCTGTGGCATGAATATGGTTCACGGCAAGTTAATCATCAATCCTACTGGTACTTCCGTTGCCGATGATGTGAAAGATAATGCGTCCGCCGAACAACAGATCGAGATCGAATCAAGTGGTCTTGACGTTTTCGCTCAAGATGAAAGTGACGCTGCCATTGGAAGGGTTGCCGAAATTCAAGATCTTACTAGGCGAGTAATCCTCGGAGCTGTACTGACACTACCCGTGCTGGTCGCAGTGATGGGCGATGCCTTGGGGATCAATATCCCGTCGCTTCTAATGAATCATTGGACGCAGTTCGCATTGATTACTCCCGTGATGCTTTACGTAGGGGCGCCTATCCATTCCATTGGTTGGCTGACTCTTCGCCACAGAAGTGCAGAGATGAACACTCTCATAACTCTCGGAACAACCGCGGCCTATAGTTACAGCGTTCTTGCCACCTTCGCACCCCGCATACTGCCTACGAATGTCCGCGCTGTGTACTTTGAAGCGGTAGGCGTCATTATTACGCTCATACTATTTGGTCGACTTCTCGAAGTTCGTGCGAAAGCCGGCACAGGGGAAGCAATCCGGGCATTACTTGATCTTCAGCCCCCAACTGCCCGTGTTCTTCGAAACAATGTCGAGATCGAGATTCCAGTTGAACAAGTGCTCGTAGGCGACGAAGTGATCGTGCGGCCGGGTGAGAAGATACCAGTAGATGGAGTCGTCGAAACTGGACGCTCTGCAGTCGATGAGTCCATGGTTACAGGAGAATCGATTCCGGTGGAAAAAGGACAAGGCGATATTGTCATCGGCGCCACCCTCAACGGCACCGGATCGCTGCA
>JANXZB010000020.1 GCA_025355765.1 Actinomycetes bacterium | reverse complement strand
CACCGCCGATGAGATATCTGCCGCTGTGTCGACTTGGCCCTTCTGCCAATAGCGTCGCTTGGGTTCCAGAAAGATGACCGGGTCATCGCTGGCAACGGCCTGTTGGATCATCCAATAAGCATCGATTGGATCGGCGCAAGTGACAACCCGCAAACCGGGGGTCGAGGCGAAGTAGGCCTCTGGTGATTCGCCGTGGTGTTCGACTGAACCGATTCCGCCACCGTATGGCATGCGAATTGTGATGGGGAGTTGAAGTACGCCGGCCGTGCGATATCTCATGCGGGCTAATTGGACAATGATCTGGTCAAAGGCGGGATAGACGAAACCGTCGAATTGAATTTCAACGACTGGTCGGTATCCATAAAGAGCCAGACCGATGGCTGTTCCGACGATTCCCGATTCGGCTAACGGAGTATCGATAACTCGGTTCTCACCAAAATCCTTTTGCAGCCCTTCGGTTGCGCGGAAGACGCCACCAAGTTTTCCGATGTCTTCACCCATCAGCAAAACTTTGGGATCAGCATCCATCGCACGGCGAAGTCCCTTAGTGATGGCTCCAAGAATGGTTAGCTCTTCCATCTTAGTTGGCCCCCTCTTTCGCAAGAATCTCTTGCATTTCTCTCCGCTGTGCTTCTATGCGCGCATCGGGACCCGCGTATACGTGATCGAACATTGCCATGGGATCTGGGCTTGGGAAATTTCGACAACCTTCGCGCATTCGTTCGGCCAGATTTACTGCCTCACTTGCAAACTCAGCGGCGATTGCATCGGTGAGAACGCTCTTCTTTGTTAAATAAATTCGGAGACGTTCAATCGGATCGCGAGTGCGCCAGAGTTCGTCGTCGGCACCATCGCGATACTTGGTGGGATCATCCGATGTTGTATGTGCACCCATCCTGTAGGTGACAGCTTCAATTAACGTGGGACCTTGACCTGATCTTGCGCGATCTAGTGCCGCCATAGTCACTTCATGACATGCAATGACGTCGTTGCCATCCACCCGAATACCGAGAATGCCAAATCCATCGGCTCGATTGGCAAGTGGAACACGACTTTGCCGCTTTGTCGGTTCTGAAATCGCCCACTGATTGTTCTGACAGAAAAAAACTACTGGCGCGTTGTAAGCGGCTGCGAATATGAACGCCTCGTTGACGTCTCCTTCGCTCATTGCACCGTCACCGAAATAAGCCACGACTGCTTGGTCTTGATCTGGGTTACCCGTGCCGACGCGACCCGCGTACTGCGCACCCATCGCATAGCCAGTAGCGTGCAAGGAATGGGCGCCGATGATGATTTGATATCCGTAGAGGCGGTGATGGTTGGCATCCCAGGACTGATGAACGGTGCCCCGCCAGAATCGAAGCATCTGCACCGGATCCACTCCCCGACACCAGGCGATGCCATGTTCGCGATAGGTAGCGAAGGCATAATCCTGAGCTTTCAGTGCCCTGCCCGAACCTATTTGGGCCGCTTCTTGGCCAAGGGATGGCGCCCAGAGACTGAGTTCGCCCTGTCGCTGGAGGGCTGTAGCCTGCATATCAAGTTGCCGAACTAAAACCATGTCCCGGTAAAAGCCAAGCAATGCGGCGTCATCCAGCGAAGACGAATAATCCGGGTTATTTACGCGGTTACCTTCGGAATCAAGGAGCTGAACTAGGTGATCGAACTGGACCATCGGGCCTCCCGCAACATTGAGGGTTATCTCCAAAACGGATGTGACGATATTAACTACGGGTAGCCCAGAGGTACAAGAGCAACCTAGAATGCTAGACCGTTGGCATATTTGATGGCAGAATTGATGGTCAACGAGAGGTGAAATTGTGGCCCTAGACCAGATCGACTGTGCCATCTTGGGCGAGCTCATTGCAAGGCCCCGGGCCGGTGTTCGCGATTACGCCCGAACCCTTGGTCTTGCGCGCGGCACAGTGCAGGCAAGGTTGGATCGGCTGACCGCCCAAGGTGTCATTGATGATTACGCCCCCCAACTCAATCATTCTGCATTGGGATTTCCCGTCCTTGCCTTCATACATATTCAATTGCAACAGGGCTCTCTGGAGACCTTTACCCGGGATCTGGCCACTCTGGCCCAAGTAGTCGAGGCCCATTCGGTCACAGGGGACGCCGATGTCCTCTGCCGCGTCGTTGCCCGCGATAACCGAGATTTGGAAGCCGTCATCCAGAACATCTTGGATCTGGGCGGGGTTGTTCGTACCCGTTCTGAGATTGCTCTTACCGAAAGAGTGCCAAGGCGCGATGGCGCCCTGCTTGAGGAATTGGCTCCTGGTGCACCGAGTAGCGCTCGGGCCGGCTTTGCGACACGTTGAAATTGCAAGTTAGTGTGACCAATTACGCAACAAAAAAGTTGTGTAATTACTTCTCCCATTCTAGATTATGGACATGTTAAGCACATTCATTATTGCTCTGCGAGAAGGGCTGGAAGCAGCACTCATCGTGGGCATCCTGATGGCCTACCTCGTAAAGACCAACCGACATCATCTGCGCAAGCCACTCTGGATCGGCGTGAGCCTGGCCATACTCGTAAGCCTTGGGCTTGGAGCAATTCTGAGCTTCACATCTCACGAACTCGGCCCCCACGGTGAAGAGATTTTCGCCGGATCTTTGGCAGTCATTGCCGTAGCCCTAGTGACCTGGATGGTCTTCTGGATGAAGCGCACCGCGCGCAATATGCGCCATGAACTTGAGAGCAAAGTTGACCACGCCGTCCATGTGGGCTCCTTCGCAATCGCTCTAACAGCCTTTGTCGCAGTTGCACGCGAAGGCTTGGAGACCGCCTTATTTATTTACACCAACTTCGGCACCGTGAAGACCTCAGTTGCGCCCTCTGTTGGCTTGGTATTAGGTCTAGCCGCTTCAGTCGGCCTTGGCTTCCTCATTTACCGTCGCGCAATCACATTCGATCTTGGCAAGTTTTTCAAAATCACAGGCGTGGCGCTGATCGTGGTTGCCGCCGGTGTTCTTGCCAATGGAATCGGCGATCTACAAAGTGCCGGCTGGCTGCCAGGTGGGAACACGCTAGCTTGGAAGATCGATTCTTGGATGTCCCCTGATTCATTCATAGCAAGCGTCTTAGGCGGCTCTATCGGATTCTCCACGACCATGTCCTGGCTACAAGTGGGCATCTGGGCGATTTACTTGTTTTCAATTCTCCCTGCTTACCTTTCAAATACAAAGAATACAGTGAGCAAACAGGCTTAGTTAGCAGTACCTTTTTCCCCTACTGACGGGTAACCTTCTACACTCCAGTGCATTCCAGTAGAAGGAATCCCTTATGTCGCGCTCCGTAGCCCTAGTTGATGCAGTTCGATCCCCCTTTGGAAAGGCCGGAAGTCTCTACGCCGAGGTTCGCGCCGATGACCTCATGGTTCGAGTCCTTCGAGGCCTCCTTGAACGAAATCCCAAGCTCCCCATCAATGAGATCGACGATGTTGCCATTGCCGCCGCCACCCAGACCGGTGATCAGGGCATGAACATCGGGCGCAGTGTTGCCTTGCTGGCCGGCCTGCCCAATACGGTGCCTGGTTATTCCATTGATCGCTGGTGCGCGGGCGCAATGACTGCCGTCACCACAATTTCAGGAGCGATCGCAATGGGTGCCTACGACTTGGCCATCGCAGGCGGAGTCGAACACATGGGCAACCATCCGATCGGACATCTATTTGATCCCAACCCGCGCTACCTGGCAGAAAAAATCGTCGAAGGCGACGCCCTTGCTATGGGAAACACGGCCGAGAGATTGCATGATCGCTTCCCACATTTAACCCGTGAACGCGCCGACAAGTACGCGCTAAATTCCCAAATGAAGACAGCGAAGGCATACAAAGACGGCGGCATTCAGCGAGATCTCATCCCCGTCGCGACTCGAAGTTCAACCCTTGGCTGGGGCATGGCAACAGTTGATGAACCGCCACGACCAACAACAACATTGGAAGCACTCGCTGCGTTGAAGGCACCATTTAGGCCAGCAGGTCGCGTGACGGCAGGAAACGCCGCGGGCCTCAACGACGGGGCTACTGCTGCATTGTTAGCAAGTGAGGACCGTGCGCTAGAACTCGGAATGACTATCAAGGCACGTCTTGTGACATTTGCCTTTGCTGGCGTGCAGCCGGAGATTATGGGATACGGACCGGTCCCCTCCACAATAAAAGCCTTGAAAAAAGCGGGATTGGATATTTCAGATATCGGACTTTTTGAAATCAACGAGGCCTTCGCAATTCAAGTTCTCTCATTCTTGGATCACTTCGGAATCGCAGATGATGATTCGCGCGTGAATCTCTATGGCGGTGCCATTGCCGTCGGCCATCCACTTGCTTCATCCGGGGTTCGCCTCATGCTCAATCTTGCACGAGGATTTGAAGATCATCCCGAAGTTCGCTTTGGCCTCACAACAATGTGCATCGGTCTTGGAATGGGCGGAACTGTCATCTGGGAAAACCCACACTGGAACGGAGAGGAATAAGAATGACTACTCAACTTGAAGGCGCCCCAGAAGAAGTAGTCACCAATTCTTTCGTCCGAGATATTGATCTAAAGCCATTTGGCTTTGAAGGAACTCTGGCTCTGATCACACTGGACAACGGCCTTGATTTCAACCGTCCCAATACTTTTGGATTGAAATCACTGCAGATTCTTGATGCCGCAATTACAGATGCACTTTCTCGCAAACCTGCTGCCATCGCGGTTACGGGCAAGCCTTATATATTCGCAGCCGGTGCCGACCTAAGCGGACTTGCCCATCTGGCAAGTCGTCAGCAAGCGTTGGCGATTGGAAAATTGGGACACGATGTTTTCCGCCGCTTGGGCGAATCCGAAGTTCCAACTTTCGCTTTTATCAACGGCTTAGCCCTCGGTGGTGGACTAGAAGTTGGTCTGCACTGTAATTACCGAACGATGGCGACGACTGCGCTCAGTGGACTCCCCGAAGTATTCCTTGGACTTGTTCCCGGATGGGGCGGGGCGACTCTCCTGCCAAAGCTCATCGGCCCAGAGCGGGCCGTTCAAGTAATCATCGTCAATCCCCTCAACAACAACACAATGTTGAAGGCAAAGGATGCGCTGACTCTAGGTGTCATCGACGCAGTCTTTGAACCAGCCGACTTCCTTGAACATTCAGTGACTTTCGCCGCCAGCATCCTAAATGGCAGCAAGAAGATTGAAAGAGTTGATTATTCAGAGGATGCAAACTGGGAGAAAGCCCTCGCCACCGGCAAAGCAGCAGCTTTGAAAAAGTACGGTGGCGCAGACATTGATGCACCCCGTCGCGCGCTCGAACTCATATCGGCTTCACGCACTGCAACACGCAGCGCCGGCTTTGACGCCGAGGATGAGACGCTGGCTGATCTGACAATGAGCGATGCCCTCCGAGCCTCCCTGTACGCATTCAATTTGATTCAGAAGAAGCGCAAGAAAGTAGAAGGCGCCCCAAAACCTGCCCTTGCACGCAAAGTTGCAAAAGTTGGAGTAGTAGGCGCCGGGCTCATGGCATCGCAGTTGGCGCTAGTTATGGTGCGAAATCTCAAGTGCCCAGTAGTGATGACCGACCTTGACCAGGAAAGAGTCAACAAGGGCGTCGCGTGGGTCCACGCGGAGATCAACAAACTTGTTGAGAAGAAGCGAATGACGCCGGAGGAGGCAGGACGCCTGACCAATCTGGTTACTGGTTCCACCGATCAGAGCATCTATGCAGGTTGCGATTTCGTTGTTGAAGCCATCTTCGAAGAGCTCTCGCTCAAGCAGCAGCTTTTCAAGAATCTTGAGAAGATCGTCTCCCCTGAATGTGTACTCGCGTCCAACACTTCTTCACTCCATGTCGAATCCATGGCAGAAGGACTCCAACACCCCGAGCGCGTCATTGGCTTTCACTTCTTTAATCCAGTGGCGGTCATGCCTCTTCTTGAAGTAGCGCGCACCAGCAAGACCGACGATGAAACCACCGCAACTGCAATTGCCGTTGGCAAGGAACTCAAGAAGACCATGGTGATAACCAAAGATTCTCCGGGCTTTGCAATGAACAGACTCTTCACTCGGTTTATGGGTGAAGTGACGGATGCAATCGATGAAGGAACACCAGTAGAGGTCGCGGACAATTCGCTGCGAAGCTTAGGTCTGCCGATGTCACCGTTCGAACTCTTCGGGCTTGTCGGGCCGGCGATCATGCTTCATGTTTCGGAGACTTTCCACGATCAACTTGGACCTCGCTACCGCATCTCGCCGACAATTCAACGCATGGTCAAAGATGGCGTTAAGAACTTCTACATCAAAAATGAAGATGGAAAATTCGTCCCAAATCCTGCAGCGTTGGCCTTGATCGAAAAGGGCAATAAACCCTCTACCGCCGAGCAAGTAAAAGACCGCGCTCTCCGTGCAATGGCCGAAGAAGCACGGATGATGCTGGACGAGGGAGTTGTAGCCACGCCAGCCGAGCTTGATCTGTCCATGATCCTAGGTGGTGGATGGCCACTAATTATCGGTGGAATCCTTCCTTACCTTGATTCCACTGGAATTAGTGAAGCGGTCTGCGGAAAGCGCTTTCATCCTCGTGGGGTTGCATCTCTTCCTTGAGGAGACTGTGCCACTCAACGATTGAGCGAGAAATATCCGGGACGGTAATTCCTAGGTCCTGAAAGATTTCTGTAGGCTTTGAATGTTCTATGAATTCCAGCGGCACGCCGATTGAATGTATTGGCGTCGCCACACCCGCATCGCGGAACATCTCTGATAGCGAACTTGCGATCCCGCCGTGGCGGATTCCGTTTTCAATAACGACGACACTTCGATAGGCAAGTGCCATTGCCAACAGAGTTGGCGACAGCGGCTTTACCCAGCGCGGATCGACGACAGTAACGCCAATTCCTTCGCGCCCTACTTGAACTGCTACGTCAAGAGCCAGATTTGCTAACGCGCCAACGCTGATGAGAAGCACATCTCGGTTTTTATCTTGGTAAAGGACATCGATTCCCTCGATTCGCTCCAGAGCTTCGATGTCTTTAGCGACTGCACCTTTGGGAAAGCGCACCACCGACGGCGCATCGTGAATGTCAATTGCTTCCCGGAAAGTCTCGCGCAAGCGTGCGCCATCGCGAGGCGCAGCAACGTGAATCGTGGGGATAATTCCGGTAAGTGCAAGATCCCAAATGCCGTGATGGGATGGTCCATCATCACCCGTGACGCCCGATCGATCGAGAACTATGGTGACGCCTGCATTGTGGAGAGCCACGTCGAGCAGGAGTTGGTCAAAGGCGCGGTTTAAGAAAGTTGAGTACAGCGCCACAACAGGGTGAAGGCCCGTGAACGCAAGCCCAGCTGCACTCGTGAGCGCATGTTGTTCAGCAATTCCTACATCGATGGTTCGGTGCGGGAAGAGCTTCTGGAATTCATCTAGGCCGGTGGGGCCCATCATCGCCGCAGTCATAGCAACAATGTCTAGACGTTCTTTACCGACTGCTACTAATTCTTCGGAGAAGACTTTCGTCCATTGAGTTCCGCCATTTGTAACGGGTATTCCGGTTTCGGGATCGACAATTCCTACAGCGTGGAACTTCTCCGCCTCATCAGCGATGGCGGGGCTATATCCTCGTCCTTTTTCGGTAATAGCGTGTACAAGCACGGGGCCACCAAAATGCTTTGCAATTGAAAGCGCCTTCTCCATCGCGCCAATATCGTGCCCGTCAAATGGCCCCATGTATTTCAAACCAAGATCTTCGAACATTCCCTGCGGGGCAACAATGTCTTTAATTCCCTTTTTCATTCCGTGCAACGTCTCGTATATCGGCATGCCCACAACTGGAGTCTTATGGAGGATTTCCTTGCCCCAGTCAAGGAATCGCTCATACCCCTGCGTCACGCGCAACGTCGAAAGATGTTCGGCCAGACCCCCGATGGTCGGCGAATATGAACGTGCGTTGTCGTTGACAATGATTATTAGATTGCGGTCCTTTGCGGTGGCGATGTTATTTAGCGCTTCCCAGGACATTCCTCCTGTAAGTGCGCCATCACCCACGACAACGACTACGTATCGATCCTTCTGTCCCGTCAGTGAGAAACCGCGCGATATTCCATCTCCCCACGACAGGGCCGTGGAAGCGTGCGAGTTTTCGATGACATCATGTGGACTCTCTTTGCGGCTGGGGTATCCGGCCAGTCCCCCACGTTGGCGCAGGTGATCAAATCCTTCGGCGCGTCCAGTCAGGATCTTGTGGACGTAGGCCTGATGTCCGGTGTCGAACAGAACGACATCCTTTGGCGAATCGAAAGTACGGTGAACAGCGATCGTAAGTTCTACGACACCTAGGTTGGGTCCGAGATGTCCACCAGTTTTGGAGACCTTCTCAATCAGGAATTGGCGAATCTCCTGGGCTAACTCATCCAATTGCGGATGGGTCAACCCAACGAGGTCACTTGGGCCCTTTATCGATTCGATCACCGAGACATTCTAGGTTAGATAAGGGAGCGCAGCACGTACTGCATAATCCCGCCATGCCTGTAGTAATCAGCCTCACCTGGTGTGTCAATGCGCACTTTGGCGCTGAAAGTCTTGCCATTGGCGCTCACGCTCACTTGGGCAGGAGTCATACCGTCGTTAAGGGCAGTGATCCCTGCGATCGAGAAAGTTTCGCTGCCATCTAGCCCCAGCGATGCCGCGGTATCCCCCTCATTGAATTGCAGAGGAAGAACTCCCATGCCGATGAGATTGGAACGGTGAATGCGCTCGAATGACTCAGCAATTACTGCGCGAACTCCAAGCAACGCGGTGCCTTTAGCCGCCCAGTCTCTGGAGGAGCCAGAGCCATATTCCTTGCCAGCCAAAATGACCAATGGGATGCCGCCGGCTTGGTAGGCAACGGATGCATCGTAGATCGTGGACTGTTCCCCACCGTCTAGGAAGTTGCGCGTAAATCCGCCTTCGACTCCGTCGAGAAGCAAGTTCTTCAATCGGATGTTGGCGAATGTTCCGCGGATCATGACCTCATGATTTCCACGACGTGATCCGTAGGAGTTGAAGTCATTTCGTTCGACCCCGTGTTCCATCAGGTACTTGCCCGCTGGTGAATCACCGCGGATATTTCCCGCCGGCGATATGTGATCGGTCGTAACTGAATCTCCCAGGATGGCGAGGACGCGTGCGTCCTTGATATCGGTCACAGGTTGTGGCTGGGCCGGCATGCCATCAAAGTACGGAGGCTTACGTACGTATGTAGATTTCAAGTCCCACTCAAATGTCTTGCCCGTGGGAGTGGAGAGTGATTTCCATCGATGATCACCATCGAAGACGCTGGAATAGTCCTTGGTAAACATTGTCGAAGAGATGGATGACTCTATGACAGAGGCGATCTCCGCTTCGGTTGGCCAGATGTCCTTGAGATAAACGTCGTTACCCTCAAGGTCCTTACCCAATGAATCTTTCTCGAAATCATGATCCATTGTGCCGGCGATTGCATAGGCAACCACTAGCGGAGGAGACGCCAAATAGTTCATCTTCACATCTGGGCTAATACGTCCTTCGAAGTTCCTGTTGCCAGAAAGCACGGCGGTAACCGCTAGATCGTGCTCGTTAACTGCCTTGCTTACCTCGAGAGGCAACGGACCACTATTGCCGATGCATGTTACGCATCCGTAACCAACCAGGTTGAATCCGAGCTTCTCCATGTAAGGGGTAAGTCCTGCACGATCGTAATAATCGGTAACAACTTTGGAACCAGGAGCTAGTGTGGTTTTTACCCATGGCTTGGATTTCAATCCCTTCTCCACTGCTTTTTTGGCCAACAATGCTGCACCAATCATGACCGAGGGATTTGAGGTGTTCGTACACGAAGTGATCGAGGCAATGACCACGTCACCATTTTTAATTGTCGTTGGCTTCTGGTTGACCTGGATATCAATGGCAGTCTTGCTGCTCTTATCCGATAGGTAGCCTGGCAAGATCTTCTCCAGGGCGCTCTTTGATTCAGTAAGTGAAATTCGATCCTGTGGTCGCTTTGGCCCGGCAATTGAGGGAACAACGGATGAAAGATCGAGTTCGATGTGCTCTGAGAAGCGGGGAGAAAGCGCGGGATCGTGCCATAGGCCCTGCTTCTTGGAGTAGCTCTCAACCAAGGCAATCTGATCGTCGGTGCGGCCAGTGAGTTTCAAATATTTAAGCGTTTCTTCATCAATCGGGAAGATTGCACATGTGGAGCCGTATTCAGGACTCATGTTTCCAATGGTCGCGCGATTAGCCATCGGAACCGACACAACACCGGGACCGTAGAATTCTACGAATTTGCCGACGACGCCGTGCTTGCGGAGCATTTCGGTAATAGTCAGTGCCAGATCAGTTGCAGTCGTTCCGATAGGAAGTTTTCCATCGAGCTTGAATCCGACGACGCGTGGAATGAGCATTGATACTGGTTGGCCCAGAAGGGCTGCCTCAGCTTCGATGCCACCTACGCCCCATCCAAGTACACCAAGACCGTTGACCATAGTGGTGTGTGAATCAGTGCCGACGACTGTGTCTGGATACGCCTGCAAGACGCCATTCACTTTACGTGTCATCACTACTCGAGCCAAGAATTCGATATTTACCTGGTGAACGATTCCCGTCCCTGGTGGAACAACTTTGAACTCATCAAATGCGCCTTGGCCCCACCGCAGAAAACGGTAACGCTCGACGTTGCGCTGGTACTCGATGTCGGTGTTCTGCTCGAAAGAATCTTTCGTCCCGAAGACATCGGCGATTACCGAGTGATCGATGACCAACTCCGCCGGCGCCAGCGGATTCACCTTGGCGGGGTCCCCCCCGAGTTCGACAATGGCCTCGCGCATAGTGGCCAGGTCAACGATGCAGGGAACTCCAGTGAAGTCCTGCATGATGACGCGCGCTGGCGTAAATTGAATTTCAGTATCGGGCTGCGAGGCAGGGTTCCAAGTCGCGAGTGCTCGAATCTGTTCGGCGGTGATGTTGACGCCGTCCTCGGTTCGGAGCAGGTTCTCAAGCAGGACCTTCAAACTGAAGGGAAGGTCGCTGGCCCCTTCTATCTGCGAAATGTCAAAGAATTCATAACTTTGACCAGCAACAGTAATTTCACTCTTTGATTTGAAGGAATTGATGCTCATATCCACCTCGCTAAAAGTATCTTGATGTCAAGATACCTTATTTTCTTGGTTTTGGGAAGGTTCAAAGGTAGCGACACACTCAACATGGTGGGTCATGGGGAAGAGATCAAATGCTCGCAGCGTGCTCATCGCCCAGCCCATCTCAGCAAGGTATCGGCAATCCCGCGCAAGGGCAGCGGGGTCGCAGGCCACGTAAACGAGGATCCGAGGGTTGAGGCTTACGATTTTCTCCAAGACGGATTTGCCGGCTCCCTCTCTAGGAGGATCGAGCACGACGACATTGGCGTGGTCGATCGCGTCGAGCCCTCTGTCCACATCGCCCGTGCGAACGCTTACGTTTGGAAACGCTGCGAAGTTCCGCTTTGCATCGGCAGTAGCGGATGGGCTCGACTCGATGAGGTCAACGCGGCCGCTCTCACCGATGAGGTCCAGGACCGCTGCTGCAAAAAGTCCGACTCCCCCGTAGAGGTCAAGGACGTGGTCGCCATCTCGCACATGCTCTCTGACGGCGTTAGTGAGAATCTCGGGGGCCAACTCATGGCTCTGCCAGAAACTGGCATTGCTTACTTGAAGTTCATGCCCTTGAACATCTTCCTTGAGTGCATTAGGACCCTGCGTAAGCCTTGCTTTCGAACCTCGAATCGCGGGGGCAATAGCAATAGATCGCTCGCCACTAGAGCTTGCCGAAATCTCCACACGCGATTTGGCGGGCCATCGCCTGGTAGCCAATTCTGAATATTTGACAGATGCCGTAGCGATCAAGCAATCATCCACCGCGACGACGGTGTGACTTCGCGATGCGTAGAAACCAATACGGCCCTCGTCATCGGTGGCACTTGAGATTCTCGTCCTCCAGCCCAACGGGTCACCAACTCCTTCGACGATCACGTCCACTTCCATTTTTGCAATTCGTGAGAATTGCTCGGCAATTACATCTGCCTTCAACTGGTGTTGTCGAGCCACGTCAATATGTTGAAAATCGCAACCGCCGCAGCCTTTTGCGTGTGAATACTTGCAAGGAGGAGTGACGCGATCAGGGGAAGCCTCCAACACCCTCACGACATCGGCTCGATAGAAACTCGATCCGGTGCTCGTAATTTCGACCTCAACGAGTTCACCAGGAATGGCGTGGCGGGCAAATATGACCTGACCATCGTGGCGGGCGATGAAATGCCCCCCGTGGGCCACTTTTTCAATCGAAACGGAGAGACGTTGCCCTACTTCAAAGGATTTTGCCCGTTGTCCGTCCATAAGTACTAAGCCTATGCGCATCTGGGGTGTAGGTTTTCCCCGTGCACGTCGTAATCATGGGATGCGGGCGCGTCGGTTCTTCGCTCGCGAATGAACTTGAGGCGGCCGGCCACTCCGTAGCCATCATCGATCAGTCCCGCGAGGCATTTCGCCGTCTAGGCGCAAATTTCAACGGCCATACCGTCGCAGGCGTCGGCTTTGACCGCGACACCTTGATGGAAGCCGGTATCGAGAAAGCTGAGGCATTTGCTGCAGTAAGCAATGGCGATAACTCAAATATTTTGGCAGCGCGGGTGGCTCGTGAGACCTTCGGAGTGAAAAACGTGGTCGCGCGTATTTACGATCCAGGTCGAGCCGAGATCTACCAGCGCCTCGGGATCCCAACGGTGGCAACGGTGCTTTGGACTTCTGATCAGATCATGCGCCGCCTACTTCCAGAGGGTTCACGGTCGGAATGGCGCGATGCCAGCGGTGCGATCCAACTCTGCGAGATGCACATAGACACCACATGGTTTGGTAGCCCTGTCACACGAATTGAGAATGTGACGCCAGCTCGCGTCGCCTTCATCACCCGCCTCGGAGAGGGACTTATCCCCGATGAGCACACGGTTTTGCAGGACGGCGACTTGGTGCACGTGATGGTTCGAGAGCAAGACATTTCTATAGTTGAAAATGCCCTCGCTCACTCACCGGAGGATGCTTCATGAGAGTTGCAATAGCCGGTGCAGGAAATGTCGGTCGCGCCATTGCCCGAGAATTGCTAGATAACGGCCACCAAGTGCTTCTCATCGATCGCGATCCCAAGGCTTTGAAATTGGAGAGTGTTCCGGATGCGGAATGGCTTTTAGCCGATGCGTGTGAAGTTACGTCCCTAGATAACGCAAAGCTCAATACCTGCCAAGTATTAATTGCTGCCACTGGCGATGACAAAGTCAATTTGGTGGCATCCCTTCTCGGCAAAACTGAGTACGGAGTCCCCCGCGTCGTCGCACGCGTAAATCATCCAAAGAACGAATGGCTCTTCGACGCCTCTTGGGGCGTCGATGTCGCAGTATCTACACCGCGGATTATTTCGGCCCTCGTTGAAGAAGCAGTGAGTGTCGGAGATGTTGTCCGACTCTTCTCCTTCAAGAAAGGAGAGGCAAACTTAGTCGAGATAACTTTGCCAGACGATTCACTCTGCGTTGGTAAGACAGTCGAGGAAGTTCCCCTTCCTGAGAACTCAACACTTGCGGCCATCGTGAGAGATGGCCGCGTTATTTCCGCAAAAGCCCATGACGTATTTAGTTCTGGGGACGAGCTTCTCTTTGTTGCATCCGCGGCTGCTGAAACTCAATTGAAGGCATGTTTTATTCAAACCGCATAATCTGACTGACTCAGACCGTGGCAATCACGGTACAGGCAATTAACGCTATCGAAACACCCAATTCAACAATCCCCAGCGTTCCCGGACGCAGTCCCGGTTTTACGAGAACCGTCCGAGCAAGTGCAAGCGCGAAGGGAATTGCTAGATACCAAGGCCTAGCCAAAACTAGTAGCAAAACCAGCACGACAAAGTGGTAGACGAGGCTGCCGGTGTGCCAGTTCCTATTTTTGACTTCTCGAATCAGCGACTTCACGTGAACTACGGAACCCGCAAAGAAGAGCAGGCACATGAGTGCGGCAATCCAAATTGAGTGCGGGATACCCGAGAGTGAACTGTGATTTTTGGCCACTTGATACATCAAGACCGGCTCAATTGATGCCAGGCCAATGAGCAATAAATCGTTGGTGATCCCTCGTTCGCGTCCGGCCCACGACAAATAAATACTGACTGACCAGAAGGCCAGGACCGCGAACCCGTAGAAGAACAACCATGGTCGCAGGGCAACGAGGTAGGCAACGCCAAAGAGGGAAATTACCAACCACGGCATTGCGAAAGTGAGTTCGCCCTTTGCTTTAGCAGTCCATGTTCCCCGGCGGATCCGCGCGATTATCGCACGACCCAGAAAATAAGAGACCGGATAGCCGCTCACCCAAGTGAGAAAGAAAATCAGAGCGATCCCGTTGCCCGCGCCCAGAAAGGAAACAATAACTGCGGGCACAATAAGAAATGCCCACGCTCCGTGTTGCGGAGGAAACTTCACACTTGCTCGGGTTTAACGCTTGGCACTGCGCGCAAAATGATCCATGATCCCCATGCCGCCAAAACAAAGAGTGGGTAGCCCATGACCAATCTGGCCGTACCAAGTGCGTTGATGTTGCCCGAGCGATAGAGCGGATACTGAACGATCAGTCGCGATAGAAAGAGGGCAACCCAGAGCCAACCTGCGCGAATGTAAGCGCGCTTTCGTGCGGGGACTTTCCGCCAAGATAAGTTCTCGCCCAAGATGGGTCCAAGCAACAAGCCAAGAATCGGCAGACCGATGATATTGAATATGGCATACGCGGCACCGTAAACAACATTGATAATTAATCCTGGCAGGTAGAAATCGACGGCGTGGCCGGTCTTGCGTGCCAAGAGTGCGCAAAACGCGACCCCGACAAATCCAGAGAGTACGTGCTGCAATGTGTCGCGTCGGATGAGCCGAATCAAAGTAAGCAATGCAGAAGTTATTATCGCCGCAATGGTTGCGTCTTTGAGCCCGTGTCCGATGTTGTAGGCAATGAGGAATACCAACGAGGGCATGCCAGAATCGAGCAACCCGCGTTTGCCGCCCAAGGCATTCATGATCTTGCTCTTATCGCTCTCCATCACACTCTCCCCGTCGATCCAAAACCATCGGTACCTCGACCTGAGCCGGGCAATTCTGACACTTCAATAAAATCAGCCTTCTCAACTTTTTGAATGATCAACTGAGCGATTCGGTCCCCTCGTGAAAATGTCACGGACTCATGTTGATCGTGATTGATCAAGATGACTTGAAGTTCTCCGCGAAAGCCTGCATCAACAGTGCCAGGTGCGTTGACCATTGAGACACCGTGTTTAATCGCCAATCCAGATCGTGGATGGACGAAGGCCGCGTAGCCATCGGGAAGGGCAATCGAAATGCCGGTTGGAATCAGCGCGCGCTCCCCGGGTGCAAGGCTCACATCGATGCGAGTCACAAGGTCTGCGCCTGCATCTCCGCCTTTTGCGTACGTCGGCAGCGGAACGCCTTCATCCAATCTCTTTATAAGCACCGAGACCATTAAGGATTGATCTCGAAATCTGGATCGGCAAAGGCCAGCATCTCTGGATGCTTCATCACGTACTCCAAATATTCCTTGGGCGCATTGTTCATAAAGTGGGCCATGGTGACGATCACGTATAGCGCGGAGGCCTTTACTGCTAGCGGGCCATCTGGAGAACCAAGTCTTCCCTCAGCGCTGCAATAAACCTTTCGGTTTACTTGGCCAGTGATTTCGGCGGTGATGTGAAGGGTTGTTCCAATTGGAACGGGAAGAAGAAAGTCAGTCTCAAGTCGTGCGGTCACAGCTGGCGAGCGAAGTAGCCACATCAATTTTCCAAGGGCTTCATCAAAGGCCAAGGAGAGGAGGCCGCCATGAGCGAGCCCCGGTGCGCCTTGGTGATTCTCGGTCACCGTGAATTCAGCGGTGAGATTGGCTGCCTCACCAGCGTGCGCCACGAGGTGCAGACCAGTTGGATGGAGATCTCCGCAGCCGAAACAGTGGCCGAAATGGGAGGGAATTTTGGACCCAATTGCGGGGGCCTTTGGA
Source organism: Actinomycetes bacterium (assembly GCA_025355765.1). Taxonomy (GTDB): domain Bacteria; phylum Actinomycetota; class Actinomycetes; order Nanopelagicales; family Nanopelagicaceae; genus QYPT01. Next base: position 3,728 of record JANXZB010000020.1, on the reverse strand, counting down.
TGTCGAGACGGAACTTGTGCCCCTTTAGGTGGGGTGGTGCTTGCGACCCTGCTCATGCGCTCAAGGTTACTTGAAAATCCGATACCTTCTCTCCTGTGGCCGCACTAGACGATGAGAAAATCATCCACTCGGAGACTCTTCGACCACCGATCTGGCTTCTGGCCTTCATATTCTTTCTATTGGGCTCACTGGCGCTCTCGATTTGGGCCGCCTTCGATAATCGAGCTGGATTGATCGCCTTGATATTGGCACTCGTGGCACTTCCCGTCATTAATCAGGCGATGCTAATGAGGATTTCAGTGAGTACTTCTGAATTGCGAGTCGGGCGAGCCCACATTGAACGGATCTACCTTGGCCCAGCCCTGGGTCTTACGATCGATCAGATGCGCCTTACTCGGGGTCGCGATGCGGACCCCGCGGCCCACCTTGCGCTTCGTTTCTGGCAGCCCCGTGGAGTAAAAATTGAGGTCTCAGATGTTCGAGATTCAACGCCCTACTGGTTGATCAGTTCGAAAAACCCTAAAGGTCTAGTAGAGGCCTTGAGCAAAAAGGCTTAACTGTTAGAAGCATTCCTTGCATACTGCGGTTGGACCGTCACCTTTGGCCAACTGGGTGATGTGATGGACCAAGAAACAGCGCGAGCAGGTGAATTCATCGACCTGCTTGGGAACAACTCGGACCGAAAGTTCTTCACCAGAGAGATCAGCACCTGGGAGTTCGAGGGTTTCAGCGGCTTCAGCCTCATCGACATCAACCTGACCAGATTGCGCATCAACGCGGCGGGCCTTTAATTCTTCTAAAGACTCCTCATGGAGTTCTTCATCAGTTTTTCTGGGGGTATCGTAGTCAGTAGCCACTACTTCCCTCGCCTTCTCACTTTGTAGAGCCTCGCCAGGGCGAATTACCGCAGCGCGCGCATATTCGCGCATTTAACACCAATCGGCTGGTATAACCCTCGGCGTGTCGTGAATATTCCCCTAGAAACAGTAGGAGATTGGTCTCAACTGGGGTAAAGATAGGGCGCGAGGGCCAAAAACGCCAATTACCAACGTTTTTAGTAGCGAGACTTGACCACGGGAGTCGCGCTCGTGGCAGCAGGCGTGGGTTTTGTAGCCAATTTGAGGACTTTTATCTCCTTGCCCGTCGGTGAGATGACGTACCAGACACCCTGAGCGCCTTGCCCCTCTACCTGGCCGGCAGCCCTGTCAAAGGCAAAGGTGTAGATCGGCCTCCCATTGATGGTGACCTGGTGCTTGCCGCCTTTGAGAGGAATCGAGCCAATCACGCCCTTAATGCCTGCAACATGTGGCTTAACAGTGGAGGTCAAAATTGCGGGCCAATTTGCTGAGCAGATACCAGAACATACGCTCACGCCCGAGTGTGCCTTATCCATGTCAAAGTAATAGGCGCTCATCCCCTTGCCGTTCACGACGATCTTGCCAAGTGTTGACGAGGCGACTTTGGCGACTACGTCGGCGGCATATGCCCCCGAGATGCTTGCGAAGGTTGCAGTGAGGATCAGTGGAAGTAGCGATTTACGAATAAGTTTTTTGTCCATACCCCCTAAACGATATGTAAGGGCAGGACGTTCAATCAGGTCGCGTCGCGAATTTGCTGAGCGAGGGAGGCGTCTACCCGGGCATGTATCGCAGTGCCCTCAGGTACGTACTCCTCGCTGATGATCTCACCGCGCTGATGGATCGCGCTAATGAGGTCACCTCTCCCGTAGGGCACGGTGACGTCAACCTCCACCATTAGCACCGGAAGAGATTTCTCAATTGCAAGGAGCAACCCTTCCATTCCAAATCCTGTGCGGGCGGAGAACGCGTAACTGTTCTTCTCAGTTCGGAGTATTTGCATAACGATCGCAGGATCGGCCACATCCACCTTGTTGATGGCGATGATCTCAGGAATATCGGCTGCGCCAATTTCAGCGATGACCTCGCGAACCGCCCGTATCTGCTCAAACGGGTCCGGGTGAGAACCATCCACCACATGCACGATCAAATCAGCATCTTCTACTTCTTCAAGGGTCGACCTGAATGCATCAATGAGTTGATGAGGTAGATGTCGGACAAATCCCACCGTATCGGTAAGCGTGTAAATGCGGCCGTCACTTGTGCGCGTCTGGCGAACAGTGGGATCCAAAGTGGCAAAGAGCGCGTTTTCAACGAGCACTCCTGCATTCGTTAAAGCATTAAGCAGTGAAGATTTACCAGCGTTGGTGTATCCGGCAATTGCCACCGATGGAATTTGGTGACGACGACGTTCTTGGCGCTTGGTGTCTCGCGAAACCTTCATCTCCTTGATCTCACCCTTTAATTTCGACATCTTGTCGCGGATTCGCCGACGATCAGTTTCGATCTTGGTCTCACCAGGGCCGCGACCGCCGATACCCGCGCCGCCTGCTGCTCGACCGCCCACTTGGCGAGAGAGAGATTCGCCCCAACCACGTAGCCGGGGAAGCAAATAAGCCATCTGGGCTAGTTCTACTTGTGCTTTCCCCTCTTTGCTCTTGGCGTGCTGAGCGAAAATATCGAGGATCAGAGCGGTTCGATCTACAACTTTGACCTTTACTTTCTCCTCCAATGTGCGCAATTGCGATGGTGAGAGCTCGCCGTCGCAGATAACGGTGTCTGCGCCAGTTGCGACGACAACTTTGCGCAACTCCTCCACTTTGCCTGAGCCAATGTATGTCGACGGATCTGGCTTATCTCTGCGTTGGATCAATCCCTCTAGTACCTCTGAACCCGCGGTCTCTGCCAGGGCCTTCAACTCTGCAAGTGAGTTCTCAGCCATCACGGAGGTTCCTTCGGTCCACACACCGACAAGGACAACTCGCTCCAACTGCAATTGGCGGTATTCAGCCGAAGAAATATCCTGTAACTCAGTAGAAAAGCCTTGAACACGACGGAGACCTTGCCGCTGTTCTAATTCGGGTTGTGAATCCTCCTCCCCCGAGTCGTAATCCTGCGCAACCCGCGCGCTCTCGCGAAGCAGTGCTTCAAACTGATCGTCGGCGTCGTTAGTTTTTGTCACAAATTTGCCTTGGTTAGGAATGGAGTGATGTCATGTTCACTGAGAAGAACGGCTGGACCTGTGAGGGTTGCATTCGAATGAGCGTCAATTTCAACTTCCAGTCGCCCACCGGGTGGAAAGATCACCCATCGCGCTGGCAATTTCTCGCGGCGAGAGATGGAGGCGGCAAGTGCAACTGCGCAGGTGCCAGTACCGCAAGACCGCGTTTCCCCGACGCCGCGTTCAAAGACTCGCATCTTTAGTTCGCGATTCTCACCAAATTCGACAAACTCGACGTTGACTCCTTCGGGATAGACATCCTTGGGTGTTACAAGGGGCGCTTCTTTGAGGTCGCCGATCTCATCTAAAGATTCCACAAAAACAACCGCATGGGGGTTACCCATATCAATGTTGTAGCCCTTCCATTCCTTGTCTTGCACCTTGACAGTGATCTCGTCATCATCGGCGGAAACTTGCCCCATATTCACCGTGATGTCCCCGACTGCCGGAACGCGCAGATGCTTAAGACCAGCGCGAGTGTTGATGGGAAAGATTCCCTCATTTTGATAGCCACGCTCGACGAGGTATCGGGCCATCAAACGAATTCCATTTCCGCACATTTCAGCGACGGAGCCGTCGGCATTTCGATAGTCCATGAACCAGCGGCCGTCCTTCTTTGTCATACGTATCAATCCATCTGACCCGATGCC
>JANXZB010000048.1 GCA_025355765.1 Actinomycetes bacterium | reverse complement strand
TAAATCACGTCGCGCTGTGACGGGTCAAACCAGAAAGTTAGGAAGACGCCCGTGAGCAGAAGAATGATGAAGGAATAGAGCGCGATTTCCCCGAGCATGAAGGACCAATGATCAGGAAAGACCTTGGTGAGATTCTTCTTCAGCCATTTTGCAGCGCCAGTGCGCTCGTCTACATAGTTGGCGACAGAGCCCGCAACTTTCTCGCCACTGCTCATGATGAACGCTCCCAAAAGCTAGGGCCGACGGCTTCGGTAAATGGTTTTTGTGCAACCAGATAACCCTCGCTATCAACCATGATGGCAAGTTGCGGAAGTGGACGTGCGGCGGGGCCGAAAATAACTTTGGCAGCCCTGGGCACATCAAAAGTGGACTGATGGCACGGGCAGAGCAAATGCTTGGTCTGCTGTTCGTAAAGCGCAATGGCGCAACCCATGTGAGTGCAGATCTTCGAGAAGGCGATGATGCCCTGGTAAGTCCATGACAAACGCTCGGGGGAGAGCTCGAATTCCTCTGGTCGGATACGGATAAGCAAAACCGCGTCTTTTCCAACGTTTTCGAGGGTGCGCTCTTCGCCAGGTAGAAGTTCTGGCAGAACCTGTACGACTCCGCCTACTTCAATGTCGGAAGGCTTGATCGGACGGTTACTTGGATCGACGACAAGACGTGTGCCGGTTTTCCAACTCGTCTGCTCCAAAGATTTCTTCGGCAGGGGACCAAGGTCGCGAAGGGCAACCAATGGTGCGATTCCGATCAAGCCAAGTGAGAGTCCCAGAGTTCGCTTGATCAGGGAACGACGGCCAAGACCGGAAGCCGCACCTTGTTCCTTCACCGTTGCTATGAAATCAGCGCGGTCTGCCTCTTCTGAACGAAATTCGTGACGCTCGGCAACCACTTCGGTATCGGTCATCAACGTCTTAGCCCAGTGAATTGCACCGAGACCGATTCCAAGTAATGAAAGCGTGAGACCGAGGCCCATATAGAGCTGTTGCTCGTTCTGCGATCCCATTACTGGGATGAATACGAAGCGATCGCCCTTGATCCAGATGTAGGAGTAAACAAAAAGTAATGTGCCCAGGGCTGAGAGCATGAAGAGAATCGCGACCTGGCGTTCGGCTTTCTTTGCCGCCACTGGGTCGGTATCGGATTTCCGATGTACGTGTTCTGGCAAACCTGGATCGGACAGGCGCGGGGTTTTCTCTGACATTATTTTTCTATCTCGCTTTCGTTGCCAACCAGACTGCAATACCAATGAGCAGTCCGAGTCCGAGGATCCATCCTAAAAGTCCTTCAGTTACCGGACCGACGCGTCCCATTGAGGCACCGCCCAATCCGGGTTCATTTTGTGCTGCCTTGATCCACTTGATGATCGAAAGTTTCTCGGCTGGAGTCACGATCTTGTCGCCAAAGACGGGCATCGATTGCGGGCCGGTGATCATGGCTTCGTAGATCTGCTCAGGCGTGGAGTTCATCAACGTTGGCGCAAACTTTCCTGCTGTTAGCGCGCCACCTTGTCCGGCGAAGTTGTGGCACATTGCGCAGTTGGTGCGGAAGAGTTCTCCGCCTTGGGCAGTGCTTCCATCGCGCTCGAATGAGGCAACGACATCACTTGGAATTGCCGGTCCTGGCGCAAGAGATGCTACGTAGGCGGCCAAGGCTGCAACTTGATCAGGGTTGTAGGCGGGCTTCTTGCGAACTGCCTGGACACCAAGATCGGCCATAGGCATACGACCGGTTCCAACTTGAAAATCAACCGCGGCTGCCCCGACACCGATTAGGGAGGGTGCGATCTTGCCGCCTTCTGCATTCAAGCCGTGGCAAGAGGAGCAGCCCTTGAGAAATATTTGTCGTCCTTCGTCAATGGCAACGGTTCGCGACATCGCGCTGCCAGCCAGGCGCGTGTTAGCACTGGCGACGGAGAACGTTGTGCCGATCATGAAGAGCGCGAATACCAAAAGGATTGGCCCGGCAAAGCGATGTCGTCGGTAACGCGAAAGGCGCTTCACGATGTGATTCCCATTTATTGATTCCTTTTCTAAAGAATTACTTGATCAAGTAGATGGCAGAGAACAGGGCAATACATACAACATCAACGAAGTGCCAGTAGTACGAGACCACAATTGCGGTGGTGGCCTGCGAATGAGTGAAACCGCCTGCTTTCTTCACGCGGATCAATACGATCAAAAATGCAATCAAGCCGCCCGTTACGTGGAGACCGTGGAAACCGGTGGTGATGAAGAAGACCGAACCGTAGGCGCGAGAGGAAAGACTCAAACCTTCCTGCACTAGGGAGGCGTATTCAAATACTTGGCCGCCGATGAAGAAGGCACCCATCAAGAAAGTGAGTGCAAACCATTCGCGCATGCCCCAAGCCGAGACTTTCCAGAGCGGACCTTTTCGCTTCGAGTGAAAACGCTCAGCCGCGAACACACCGAACTGGCATGTCACCGAGGAGAGAACAAGGACTGTCGTGTTGATCGCAGCGAAGGGAACATTGAGAATCTTCGTTGACTCCAACCACACTGCAGGTCCTTGGACGGCGCGCGTTGTGAAGTACATCGCAAAGAGCGCAGCAAAGAACATGAGTTCGCTGGAGAGCCAGACAATCGTGCCGACGGCAACAAGGTTGGGACGGTTAACTTTTGGGGTGACGGCAGTGGCGCTAGACATGGAGGTGATTATTCCTGAATTGCGGGCATTTACTTAACCATCCCTTCCTAAGCGAGGGCGATTCGCCCCTGCCTGAGGGTGAGACAGGTCACTCGACCCGGATTTGCCTGCCTTTGACGGGCCATAGCAGGCCTTAGGCGGATTAGACTTCGCGCCATGGCAATCTCTGATACACGAAAATCGATAGTTATCTATTCGGATGATTCGGCGATTCGGGCCGCAATGAAGGCGGCTTTGGGCAAGCGCACCAGTGCCGACCTTCCCGAACACGACATCCTTGAGTTCGCCACGGGGGATGCCCTGCGCGCTTATATGGATAAAAAATTAGTCGATCTAGTCATTTTGGACGCCGAGGCGACCCCAGAAGGCGGAATGGGCATTTCGCGTCAGCTCAAAGACGAGGTATTCGAGTGTCCACCCGTTCTCCTAGTCACCGCGCGTGCCGATGATGCCTGGCTTGCCACCTGGTCACGGGCTGATGCTTTCGTCTTGCATCCCATTGACCCATTTCTCTTTGCGGACAAAGCCGCCCAGCTCCTGCGGCAAAGATCTTTGGTGTGATGAGCGAGGATTTCTCTTGGTCTGCCATTCTGGAAGTCCTTGAAGAAGGTCGGGATCTATCGGCCGAGCAGGCTCACTGGGCGATGCGCGAGATTCTTGAGAACCGTGCTGATACAGAGGAAATCAAGTCCTTCCTCCTTGGGCTTAAGGCAAAAGGGGAGAGTGCCCTTGAAGTAGGCGCACTTGTAGATGAGATGTACCGCCACAGCGCACCCATCTCGATTTCAGAGCGAGCTGTCGACGCGGTAGGAACCGGTGGAGATGTCGCCCATACGATCAATATTTCTACAACCTCGGCGATCATCGCCGCTGCTGCTGGTGCACGCGTCGTTAAGCACGGTAATCGGGCAGCGACTTCGCGATCCGGTGCGGCAGATCTTTTAGAGGCACTTGGTGTGGCCATCAACCTTGATGGCCCAAAAGTCGAGGAATCAGTTCGCCAATTAGGAATTGGCTTCTGCTTCGCACCGATGTTTCATCCAGCTATGCGATTTGCCGGGCCAGCGCGCAAGGAACTCGGAGTGCCGACGATTTTCAATATCTTGGGGCCGCTAGCAAACCCAGCAAAACCACGAGCCGCAGCAATTGGTGTTGCCAGTGATCGGATGCTTTCGGTTATGGCCGAGGTGCTGGCGAATCGCGGTGCCGATGGTTTCGTTTTTCGTGGTGACGACGGGCTCGATGAAATAACTCTGACGACATCAACCACGTTGATAACTATTGGCGGCGGAAAATTGGCGAATTCCACAATTGATCCGAAAGACTTTGGCATCGGTCACGCGCCGCTTTCGGCAATTAGAGGTGGCGATCCTCAAGAGAATGCGGCGATAACAACCGCGATCTTCGCTGGAGAGCACGGTGCCTACCGTGACGCAGTGGTTCTAAATGCCGCCGCTGCGATTGCGGCTTTCCGTGGAGAGCAGGAACGGAGTCCGATCGAGCGCATCACCGACGGTGTCAGCGCCGCGATCTTGGCAATTGATAGCAGAGCCGCGGCTCACCTGCTTGAGCGTTGGATAGAGCTCACCCAGAAGTTGGCGGCTTCCTGATCGCGATTGCGTAACTTTTCTAATTCGTATCTCGCAGAGCCCGCACCGAACACAGGGGAGGACCATTCGCCTTCAATGGATACCAACCGAATGGCTTCGCTCTCCAAGTAAGTAAGCAATATCTCGACCTCCTCGTATGTTGATGCCGGCAGGACAGATGGTCCTCCAGAAACAACTTCGGCACTTGCGATGAGCGAGGCGATCGTGTGAGGAATATCGACCCCTGGTGTCGACGTCGCGCTGCCGGCTAAACGTCCGTGGCGAATGCAGACGAACTCCCAACTGTTTATGCCGTTTGGTGAAGTAGATTGGGCGGCCACCAATTCGGGAATTCTTGTCAAGCCGCGAATTCTGGTTCCACGCGAGACTCCGCGAACAAAGGAGCCAAGTTGATTGCGAACAGCGGCGGCATCTTCGAATTTTTCATCTAGGGCTAGGGCATGCATCTTTTCATTGAGTTTGGAGACAATCGATCGTACATCGTTTTTATCAAAGTCGGTGGGAGTCTCAAGGCAGAGGTTGATGGCCTTAAGGGCCAAGGAAGCGTCGTCTTTCCCTGAAAAAAGTCCAATCCAGTTGACGGAGTCGGTGATCAATTTGCTCCCGCGCACTGTTGAAAATTGCGGGCTCGGCTTCGTAACAACTTTTGCCCATGTTGCCCTTTCTTGTGCTTTCGAACGGCGATTGTATTGAGGGCGATTTTCGCTGATGAGTCGAAGCTCTCGAACCTGAGCTTCAATGATTGTCGCGCACGTGATCGTGTCAATATGGTCTGCCACCGCGATCATTTCGTGAATCCGTTTGCGCGTTTCACTCGCGGTGAAATATGTGCGAACACGACCTTTAAGGTTTCGTGAAGTGCCGACGTACAACGGTTCGTTCTTCGGGCCACGAAAGATATAGACGCCCGGCGCATCGGGGATAGCGCTTACGAAGTGCTTCTTGTCGCGCTGCGCCGAAGTGATTCTGGTACTAAATCCCTTGAGTTCGTCAAAGGTGGTGACGCCGAACGAGCCAACTCGTTCGAGTAACCCGTGCAGGACATCCACGGTTGCTTTGGCGTCATCCAGGGCTCTGTGATTGGGGGAGGTCTCAGTGCGGAAGAAGCGCGCTAGTGTGCCGAGTTTGCAGTTGATGACCTCGTCACGGAGCAGCACCTGTCGGGCCAGCCGAGCAGTGTCGAGAACTTGATATTTCGGCCAGGGATATTCCTGATTGGCTGCTGCTGCTTTGAGGAAACCAATATCGAATGGGGCGTTGTGTGCCACAAGAACGTTCTCTTGGTGTGGACCCATAAACTCTAAAAAGGCCGGGAAGACTTCTTCGATACTGGGAGCAAGGGCCACCATAGATTGGGTGATACCCGTAAGGATGGTGATGAAAGCGGGGATCGGTCCACCTGGATTAATAAGAGTCTGAAATTCTCCAATGATTTCGCCCCCACGTACTTTAACTGCTCCGATTTCGGTTATTCCTGCACCAACTGAGGGAGATGAACCTGTAGTTTCCAAATCAAGAACGACGAAAGTTGTTTGGGAGAGGGGCCGCCCGATATCGTCGAAAGTTCCCTGCCAATGATGGCTTTCCCTTTCGGCTCCCATGGTGGGAACTGTAAGACATTGATGCGACATCTACGGAAGGTCTACCCTCTCTCTTATGACAACTAGCAGCGCACCCGAAGGCCTACTCGAAGATTTCGCGATCCGCGGAAGCGGCACAAATGCAAAGACCGGAATTCTCCTTGTGCATGGGTTCACAGGTTCACCCGCGGCTATGCGACCATGGGCTGAGTTCTTCGGGGCGCGCGGCTATACCGTCCGAGTTCCTCGCCTGCCCGGACACGGCCGTGAGTGGCAAGAACTCAACAAGGTGGCTTGGACAGATTGGACCGATCGAGTCGTTGTCGAACTAGAGGAGTTGGAGAAGATTTGCGACAAGGTCTTTATTTTCGCGCTTTCTATGGGCGGGGGAACCGCCCTTCACGTGGCTGCTCATCAAGGTGATCATGTTGCAGGACTAGTCCTGGTAAATCCGATGATTCACATCCCGGGTTTCGCCGCGAAGTTCGCGCCGCTGATTGCCAAGTTCCGAACCCACTTGAAGACTGTCGGCGGTGACATCAAGAGGCCAGGAGTCTCAGAGTGGAGTTATGACGCGCTACCGACAAAGGGTGTTGTGCAGTTGGCAAAACTTCTCAAGAGTTCTCGATCCACTCTTGGGATGGTGAAGGCGCCCTTGATGCTTTTTCACAGTGTCGAAGACCATGTTTTACCGGTCACCAATACGGAAATCATCATGGACGAAATCGGCTCGCCGCGAAAGCAGCGAATTGAGTTGATGAACAGCTATCACGTCGCCACAATCGACTACGACTCTGATTTTATATTCGAGAACTCACTCGTTTTCGTAGAAGAGCTTTCTTGATCGAAGTTGTTGCCTACGACCCTTCATGGGTCAACCAATTCGAACAACTCAAACGATGGTACGAACCGATGCTTCTGGGCGCGGGTGTACTCTCGATCGAACATGTGGGCAGCACCTCTGTCCCAGGTTTGCAGGCCAAACCGATAATCGATCTGGACATCGTGGTTCCACGAGACGGCATCTCACGAGCGATTGAGATATTTGAAAGTCATGGTCACGTGTGCAGGGGAGACCTCGGCATTACCGACCGTTACGCCTTTTTCATCGCCGAACCGCCTTTCGCCACCAACACCTATCTGATCGTTGATGGATCCGTGGCCTTACGAAACCATCTTCTTCTGCGCCAGGTGCTTCGCGAAAGCCCCGAACTCCGACGTGAATACGCGGTGATCAAGCGTCAATTGGCAGCCAGCGCCGCCGATATTGGCGAGTACGCCACTTCAAAGACGGAGGTCATTCAGAGGATTCTCAAATATGGCGGCATGGATGATGAATCCCTCCGCCTGATACGAGATCAGAATAAGTGAGAGGCTAGACTTCCCACTCTGCAATATCTTTGGCCTCGCAATCGAAGGGTTTCGCTGAATGTCTGTTGACCTGAGCATCAAAGAACCAGTCAGCTACCGCAAGACCTACATCACAATGTTGGTCTCATCAATCTTGAGCCTGGCGGCCTCGCTGGTCCTCTCCGTTGATTCGATTATGCTGGCAAAGAATGCAGGCTCAAAATTATTCTGCGACATCAATGCTGTCGTATCTTGCGGCAAGGTGGCGCTCTCATGGCAATCAAATTTGCTTGGCTTCCCTAACGCGTTCCTTGGACTCATATGCGAACCGGTCGTCATCACTCTCGCAATGGCTGGACTGGGCCGAACGAAGTTCCCCAAGTGGTTTCTGAAGACGGCTCTCTCTGTCTATTTCATCGGGCTGAGTTTTGCCTTCTGGCTTCTGTCGCAATCTTTCTTCGTCATTAAGGCTTTCTGCCCATGGTGTTTGGTCGTGACAATCTCAACGGTAACAGTGTTCTCAACGATGCTGCGAGTCAACTTGTATGAGAACACGTTCAACATGTCCCCGGAGCGGTACGAGAAGGTCGCGGCCTTCCTGCATAAAGGGTGGGATTACGTTGTTGTTACGGCTGTCTATTCGATACTAGTTCTGGCGATCCTGTTCAAGTACGGCAAGTACTTCTTGCCTGGTTCCTAGGACGGCAAATGGCTAAGCGCGGTTTCTGGAGCATAGATCCGAAACGCCGGAGCGTCTTAGGTGCGGCTCTGTCAGGAGTCAATGAACTCTTTCACCCCCAGGCGAAACAAGCTCACGAGATCCAAGAAGAACAGAAGCAAAGGGCTGTTGATTTGGGTAGCGAAGGTGATCCGATGAAGATCACGATCAAGCGGCCACCGGCAAAGCCGAAGGATTGAATTCAGATCAATCTTTCAAATTTGCATCAGCCCAAATAACGACTGCATCGTAGGTGAATTTTCCGAGACCCTCTTCGAAATCATCGTAGAAATCCTTGTAAGCGGTCGGAAGGATGTAGGTCATCCCTAGGGATTTGTACGCTTCTCTGGTTGGTTTCCAGAATTGGCAAACGAACTCATAGTGCTTGGCGACTTCAGATTGCACGGCCTTGTCTGAGGGCGCAACGCCGGATTTCATCAGTTCGTTCATGCGCGAGGTGATTCCACCGAAGATTTCGGTGAATTTCTCCTCCTCCTGCTTCGTGAATTGTTGGTGGTACTGGGAGGAGTGGTAGCCGAACTTCATTGCCCCACTTTATTCGCAACTAGATCAGAAGTGCTCAGTTATATTGGTTGCGCCTCCGGGAACGCAATTCACTCTGATCGTGGTGACGCCGCTATTTCCGATCGTCGAGTACTGGGTGCTACCTGATAGCTGACAACTTTGCTTGGTTTTGTTTGGCCCGGTTGCCTTCTACCCGCCGCTAATTGTGGCTCACATTGAGGTCTTACCTGCAAAGAACGACCCTGAGAGCGTGTGGCTAATATAGGGATCACCATTTACGATCCAGCCTGTTACGCAGCGCCAATCCGAAAGTGTCTGGTGACCGGAACCTGTCATCGTAGTAATCCCTGTGTTCATCGTCGTAATGGAGCGCATCGTGTACGTCGTATTTATGTAGCTACCCGCCGAACATGAGTACATGCCGTCTGCCGAGAGGGTGACACTTGCGCTCAG
>JANXZB010000076.1 GCA_025355765.1 Actinomycetes bacterium | reverse complement strand
AGAGGAGCCTCAAACGACCAATGACGCACGCAGGGATCGAGAATTTTCGCTTCCGCACCATTTCTCTTTCAGATGGTGAATACCTAGTTGTTGCAGCCTCCCTCCATGACATCGACAAACGTTATCGGGCTGATCTGTTGCGCCTTCTCTTATTCATTCTCATCTGCTTGATCGCAGCTGGCATTGCGACCTGGGTGTTGGTCCGGCGCGATATGAAGCGCATCGAAGTCTTGATCGCCACGGCCGGGGATATTTCACGAGGCGAGACCGAGGTCCACATCGCACCCGCACAAGGAAATTCCGAGATAAACCAACTTGCCGAATCTCTGAACAAGATGGTTATCGCCTTGCGGCACACCGCCCTCATTGAGGAGCAGGCAGCAATGAAGATGCAGGATTTCTTGGGGGATGCATCTCATGAATTACGCACGCCACTTACTGTTGTAAAAGGTTATGTTGAGTTGCTATCAGGTAAAGCGATGGCGGATCCAGAAAAGAGAGCGCGCGCCTTCGAACGGGTGGGCTCTGAAATTGTTCGTATGGAGACGTTGATATCGGATCTACTCTTCTTGGCTGAATTCGGTGATGTCCCAAATCAAGAATTCACGAAAATCGATATTTCAGAGATCGTGCTCTCGCATTTGGCTGATTTTTCAACCCTTAACGAGTCGCGGCAGATTGACGCAAACATTGAAGAAGCGGTGACGATTCACGGCTCGGCACCACACATCGCCAGGCTGATCTCTAACATCTTCGGCAATATCTCCAGGCATACTCCCTCAAGTGCACCTGTGCGTGTGAGCTTGAAAAGAATGGTCGGCAGAGTGGATCTGCTGATCGAAGACGCAGGCCCGGGTTTGCCAGATGGGGCATATGCCAGCGGAATGCAAGGATTCCAACGCTTCGATAAATCGCGTTCCCGGGAACATGGGGGTTCTGGTTTAGGCATGAGCATAATTTTTGCCATTGCCCGCGAGCACTCCGCCCAAGTCGCCCTACAGAGAAGTGATCTGGGCGGTCTGGGAGTTCATCTCACATTTGGTAATTTGTCCGCATGACAACTGATTTGGCGCAGGCTTTCGATGAAGCACGACAGGCAATCCAAGCCACAGATTCTTTGGTCAGGGCAGTTCTCTCGGGTGCTCGTCGAAATATGACTCCTCCTGCACTACGAATCGACATCCGACCTGTGCTAATAAAGACCAGAATATTTGAATACCCGCTCTCTAGGAGTTCGGAGATTTTTAGATCCTTGACTTCGTAATTTTTTGCAGTTGTCTGGCGCCCATCAAATTGTGTGACTTGAAGCAAAATCTTGGTCTTTATTAGCACCGGGCGGATATCGATTCGCCGCGCAGGAGGTGTCATATTTCGACGAGCACCCGAGAGAACCACCCTGACCAATGAATCAGTGGCTTCGATGGCCTGTCGTGCCTCATCAAAGGCTTGCGTCAAATCAGTTGTCATGCTGGCAAATCACCAAAAGTCAGATGGACTCCCAGTCCGCCAAGATCACTGCGTTGCAGGTCAGCCTGGGCTGAATGCTCTCGGGCAATCGCGACAATTATGCTCATGCCTAATCCTGAACCCCCATGCTCGCGCGAGCGCGATTTATCAAAGCGTTGGAAGCCCTGCATTCCGCTGGCGTATGCCCCATCTGGCAAACCCGGACCTCCGTCTTCAATCAACACAGCGACTCTGCCAGTCGATTTTTTCAAAGTCACACGTACGGGTGCGTCTGTTGGAGTATGCCTTGAGATATTGCCGAATATGTTAGATATCAACCTGGAGAGATGTGGCGCTGAACCATCAATCATCACGGCCTCTTCGACTTCGGCTTCGATCTGTCGTGATTCATTAAGAGTAGAAAAATCAGCCAAATGCGAGAGCACGATTTCTGAAATATCAACCTTTGAGAATTCTTGATTTGGAACATCGCCAAATTCGGCCAGAAATAGAAGATCGGAAATCAACGTTTCCATACGAACAATTTCCGAGCCCACTCGCTGGAACGCGCGAGATCTCTTTTCCGGATCAACCATGACTTGGCCAGCGAGCAACTCAACATAGCCTTTTACGACTGTGAGTGGCGTACGCAGTTCGTGGGATGCATCCCCCAAGAAGTCCTGCATTTTGACCGCTGCCTGCTCCTCGATTTCGGCGGTGCGTCGCAAAGCGACAACCATCTTGTTGAGAGAATCAGCAAGTTGGTCGATCTCAGAATTTCCATGCGTGGGCGGAATGTGTACGTCTGTTTCTCCGCGAGAAATATCCCCGGCAGTGGCGATCAGAATTTCAATCCGTTTCATGTCGCGCCGGACCAATACCCAAGTCGCGATTCCAGCCGCTACCAAACAGCCGAGAATAAAGAATAGAAGGCGAAGGAGATCTGCCCGATACCGTTTGTCGATGTCATGGAGGGATGCGGCAACTACCAAGTACTCACCATCAGAGAGTGAGATGGTGCGAAAGCGAAAGTTCTCAATCCCGACGTGCGTCATGGGACGTTTGAGGCTTCTTTTCATTTCACTGCTTGAGGGATTGGGTACGACTGTGAGTTTTGATTCATTGAGAACTGATGGCTGCCGTTGTACGGTGTAATAGACCAGGGTCAAAGCCAGATCGCTTTGTTGGACTGAATACAGAGCTTCAGAAAGGGCAGCCGTTGTGTTACCTCGAACTGAGATCGCGACCTGATTGAGGGATTTATCCAATAGTGCGATTCCAGAATTATGCGAAGAATTTACGGCGAAGCCTCCAATGAGCAAGGTGCTAATTGAGGTCACCGCAGCCGAGGCTAAAGTTAGCCTCGTCCGTAATTTCACTTCGCCTCTTTGGGCTCGATAATCTGGAAGCCGATACCACGCACGGTCTTTATCCCGTCGAAATAATCCGAGTGGAACTTCTTACGCAGGTATGAAATATACGTGTCGACGACTCCGGTATCCGAATCAAAGTCGATATCCCAGACGGCACTGAGAAGACTGGATTTTGTTAAGACTCGCCCTTTGTTTTGTAGCAAGTGCTGAAGCAATCGAAACTCTGTCTTGGATAACTCGACAGGTTCCTCATTGAGAAATACTTCGTAGGTCTCCTCGTTAAGTGAAATAGGGCCGCACGTAAGTATGGAGAATTCTTCCGTGACAGGTTGACTTCGCCGCAAAATCGCGCGGACTCGAAGGAGCAACTCTTCCAATCCGAACGGCTTGGTCACGTAGTCATCGGCTCCCAAGCGCAATCCTCTTGAGACATCGGTACGGTCCTTGCGAGCCGTCAACATGATCGCTGGCACTTGGTTCTTGCTGCTTCGAACGCGCTCGAGCAGATCAAAACCATCCATCACGGGCATGTTGATATCTATAATCAGAAGATCGGGTTTATGTTTGCGGATGAGCGTGAGCGCGCTCATGCCGTCCTTGGCCTCGAGGGTTTCAAAACCTCCAAGACTGAGGGCATCAGTGAGAAGTTCGCGCACGCCAACTTCGTCGTCCACGATCAAAACTAAGGGGTTATTCATCTAGTCCTCCAGACAGTGAGGGTATAGCCAGTTAGTCCATCCGACCGGGCCCCTGGAAGCCTTCCGCAAGGTCGCCAGAGGGTTTTCACAGAATACGCACAGAATCTATCCCCACAATCATCCCATAAAGCCTCTTGACTTTATGAAGGCAAGGAGCAATCAATGAGATCAAAGCAGGTTTTTACTACCTCGGTACTTTGCGTGGGTTTGATTCTAGGCTCTGTTTCTGTCGCTAGTGCCACGGACTCGTCTCCAACACCCACTCCAGTAGCCACCGCTTCCCCTGTGGCTACGACATACGCCGGTCAATTAGCCGCCTACAAAGTTGCCCTTGCTGCCTACCAATCTGCGATGGACCAATATCGCGCCGACTGGAAGGCTGCCGTGGAGAAGTACAACGCCGCCTGGAAAGTTCAAATGGATCAGTACACCGCAGCCGTCAAGTTAGCGAACTCCCAGTACGAATCTGACCAAGCGGCACGCCGGGCAAAACGCCAGTCCATCATTTCAACTTTTCAAATCGCTATTGCCAAAGCAGACTCTGACTTAGCCAGCGTCCTTTCGGGGACCACCACAGCAGTTCAGAAGAGCGTAGCTGTGAGTGCAAAAAACGCCGCAATTATTGCAGCCGCTGCGGCACGCAAAACCGCACTTGATGCGTTGGGAAATGTCGTCAAGCCAGCCCTTCCCGCAAAGCCCATCAAGCCGGCGGCTCTGGTTGCGCCGACAGAACCTGTCAAGCCGATCGCTCCGGTGAAGCCAGTTGCAGTCGATAAGGCGAATAAGCAGATCGAGCCATCTCCAAAGACTGAAAAATCACAGAACGCCAGGATCAAGAACAAAAAAAGTTAGTTCGGCTTCAAATATTTTCCCTGGGTTCAGGATCCAATGTGGATCCAGCGCTTTCTTAATCGCCTTCATTACCACTAGCGAATCTGCTGCCTCAATGATCAAGGCGTTGATCTTCCCTGCCCCGATCCCGTGTTCGCCAGTGCAAGTTCCGCCCATCTGGATGATCATCAGATTGATCTCATGCACCAATTCTCGAATTTCGATGAGTTGCTCTGGAACAGAGGGATCAGTAATGACAAGACAGTGAAAGTTCGCGTCCGCAACATGACCCAAAATCGAATGTGGAAACTTATGTTTTGAGAAGATTTTATCCACCATCGCCACTGCACCGGCCAATTGCGAGAGGGGGACTGCCATATCCGTGCTCACTCCCTTCCTGCCAGGATGGGCGGCGACCATTGCCCAGTGCGCACTATGGCGTGCTTTCCATAATTTCCGACGCTGACTTTCATCACTTGTCCACTCGAACTCAGAACCCCCAAATTCGGTGACAACGTCTTGAACTGCCTTGGCATCATTTTGCACGCTTTGCGGCGTTCCGTGAAATTCGAAGAAGAGAGTCGGCAACTCCGTCAGGGACATTGAGTTGTATGCGTTGACATTGCGAATGCTGGTTTCATCTAGGAACTCACAGCGAGCAATCGCAATTCCGGCTTTCACAATTGCCGTTGCAGCGCTGACGCCTTGCGCTAACGTGGGAAATCGCACGATGGCCGCAGCCATCTGTTCGGGAATACCGAAGACTCGCAGTGACAATTCCGTGATCACCGCCAAAGTTCCCTCTGAACCAACGAGCAATCGAGTCAGGTCATAGCCCGCGGAAAGCTTGCGCGTATCTCGACCAGTGTGGATTATCTGGCCATCAGCAAGAACCGCGGTGAGCGCCATGACATTTTCACGCATGGATCCGTAACGAACTGTCGTCGTACCGGCAGCTCCTGTCGCGGCCATTCCCCCAACTGTCGCATCGGCCCCTGGGTCAACGGAGAAAAAAAGTCCGTCGTTAGCCAACTTTTCATTGAGGGCAATTCTTTGAACACCTGCTTCCACACGTACGAGCAAGTCATCGGGGCGCACTTCAATGATGCGATTCATGTTCGTCAGATCCAGGCTTATGCCGCCATATAACGGAACGACGTGCCCCTCCAATGAAGTCCCTGCACCAAATGGAACAACTGGAATCCGCTCTGCGTTGCAGTAAGCGAGGACCTTGGAAACCTCCAGCGTAGACGACGCCATGACTACCGCTGATGGTCGCATTGGGGGAAAGGCAGATTCGTCGCGCCCATGTTGATCCAAAACTGATGGAGAAGTGCTGACGCGCCCATCGACCAGCAAGCCAAGCGCGCTCAGTTGATCTGAAGTAAGTTCCACACGATTTCGGGTCATGGTCAATGAAGAATATTGACTGCGCGCGCAAATACCAGACCGACCATTAAAAGGGCCGTGGTGGACTGCACCAACATCAACATCTTCGACCAGCGAGTCAGTGGCATTACATCCGTTGGGCTGAACGCGCTCGCGTTTGTAAAGGATGTGTATAGGTAGTCGAAGAAGTTTGGATGCCACGTACGGGGTGCATAAAGCGGATCAGACATTTGCGGAAACATGAAATCAGGAAAGGGATGTATCGCCTGCGCTCTTTTCCCTGGGCCACCTCGGTCCAATTCCCAGTACCAGAGTCCAAAGACGACCACGTTGGTCAACCAGATGGATCCCCCTGACGCCAATAACCCTCTTGCATCAGTCACGCCTTTGGTGATGATGGCGTCAATTAACTTAATGGCAGATGCGGTGTTTGAGAGTGTCATTGTGGCAATGAGTAGCACTCCAAGCGCTCTGGCGGAGACAATGTGCTCCGATATCCGCTTCGGATTTACGAGCATCACAGCAATTAGGAGTGCGCCTTCCACGAAACAGATCGGAGTTTGGAATGAGAGGGCTAACTTGTGAGGCAACAAATATTGCAAAGTGATGACCAAGACCACGACGAGGGCGACCGGCCAACGATGCTCGCCCATATGAGGACGGTGCCAGTGAGGGCTCGCTGCGGTCACGGAATCGTTCTGCATGATGAATGAGGGTACCAATAAAGGGTGTGCCTCTGATCGAAATCGACGCTTGGCGATATCGTTTATTCAAGATTTCACCTCACTTTCCACGAAAGAAGCGCTCATGAGCAAAATTGCGGATTTCAATCAGAAACTTGGCGCCAGGATTACCTCATTGGTCGGCACCATGTGGTGCGCCTACGCCTTCGCGGCCATTGCGTTGGTTTCATTGCCAAGCGCCTTGAAAACCGGCGATACCGTGGTGATTGTCGCCTGGATAGCCCAAACCTTTCTACAATTAGTCCTTCTCTCGATAATCATGGTCGGGCAGGACGTTCAATCCAAAAGTGTCGAACAGAAGATTAATGAAACTCACACGGCAAGCCTTGGAGAATTCGAACTTGCCAAGGAGGCGCGAGGGATTGCAAACGAAGAACTAAAGGAATTAAAGGAAATCTCAGTTGAAGTGCACCAATTGCTGCAAAGACTGGAAGGCAAGTTCACTGCCTGATTGTTTTGTCAGAGCGTTCATGTGACAAGATTGCGCCATGATCTCAGCCACAACGTGGTTTGTAACAATTGGAATCCTCGCCCTGGTCATTCTTTTGGACTTGTGGTTGGCAATTCTGCGAAGGAACCTCCCCACTTCCCTCTTTGAGGCTGGAGTCTGGACCGTCGTTTACATCGGGGCGGCGGTGGTCTTCGGATTCTTCATGCTGCCGCTTTTTGCTAACGCCCAAGCTCAGCAGGAGTTCTTCGCCGGGTGGTTAACTGAGTACGCGCTATCCGTTGACAACATTTTCGTATTCATCATCATCCTCGGTCATCTTCACGTCAAAAAGGAGAAGCAACAACTAGTTCTCCTGCTTGGAATCATGCTGACGATAGTGATGCGAGGTGCTCTCATCCCCCTTGGTGCTGCACTCATCTCTCGCTTCGCAAGCATCTTCTTTCTCTTCGGCGCATTTCTCCTCTACACGGCCTACTCGCTCTACAGCGAGAGCAGCGACGAGGACGAATGGAAGGAAGGCAAAATAGTCGCAAAGATGAAGGCTCGTGGCCTAAGTACGTTCTCCATCGCCCTTGTTGCCCTTGGCCTCACCAACTTGGTCTTCTCGTTGGATTCGATTCCAGCAATTTTCGGTCTAACTAAGAACGCCTACATTGTCACGACCGCCAACATCTTCGCCCTGATGGGACTTCGCCAACTCTATTTCCTTCTCGAAAACCTCTTAAAGAGACTGATCTACCTATCCAAAGGACTCTCGATCATCCTGGCCTTCATTGGCATCAAAATGATTTTCGAAGCACTGCACGGGGTTGGCGTTCACGACGTATTGGGGATGCACGTGCCCGAGTTCTCGCTGACTTTTAGTCTTGGGTCGATCATCACTTGCTTGATTGTTACTACCGTTGCAAGTCTTACGGCAACCCGTGGAATTGCCGGAGCCGAGTAGAGACCTACTCGGAAACCGCCTTCTTACGAACACTGTCGTGAACGATTTCCTTTTCGCGCTCATGGATTTTTCTTATCTGCAATTCGAAGTTCTTGATCGCCAAATCGAAGGCGGCTAGATCGTTAAAAGCAGCGGCCTGGGCACGTAGTAAAGGTCCTGCGCCGTGAGACGTCAAGATGACACGGTGGGAGAATTTCCCTTGCCTTGGATTTGCCTCATGAATAATTTCTACTTCAACTCGATCAATTGTGACACTAAAGCGATTCATTGAATTTAGTTTTTCGTCTACGATTATTTTGAAGTCTTCTGCTAGTTGAGCTTGACGAGCGTGGACAACGATTTTCATGTAACACTCCCTGTCTCCGATGCCAACAATGCCACAAAGCAAGTCGCCTTGGTAGATTCTGTCCATAGAATGTGCTGAGAATACATAAGGCCCGGGATTACGCGGGGAAAAAGGTAAGAATTAGCGCAAGCATTATGCCTACTGCTGTGGCCTGTGCCAGAATTTTCAACGCTTGAGCACGGTCAGCCGACCGCTGGGCGGGATCCTGCACACGCGAGACTTCACCCAAATTTCCAAAATTGAAAACACCGCTTAAGCCAAAAGCCAGACAGAACTTTCGGCGAGTCTGGAACCAGCCAATCGTGGCCAGGACTAAGGGAAAAAATACCAGTGCCCGAACGCCTTTAGGTGCATGGATTGACAATGCAAATATGTAAAATGCAACCGAGAGAACAGCACCGATAAGCGCAGATATTTTTCGCCGACGGACTTCAGGCCCGCCTATATTGCAGCTTCCGGGTTGATACTCAGGCGTCTTCAAATTCATCTTCATCGGTCCATACACTCTGTGGACCGTCCTCTTGTCTCTCTACCCACGAGAGAAAGGAGCCGACGGCACGAAAGGAGAGAATGGTAATAACCACTACTCCAGAGACACGTCGCATGAACTTGAACATGTCTCTAAAATACTCTACTTAGTCCTTGCATGCTGGTTGATTTCCACGTGGCACCTAAGCCTTTTCCAGTGACCTGAGAATATCTTCCCAGAGATCCTCTATATTTTCACAGCCGAGTGAGAGACGAATAAGGCTCTCTGGAACGCTCTTGCTTTCGCCGGCCCATCGGCGCCGTCTCTCCCAGAGTGATTCAATCCCACCAAGGCTGGTGGCGTAGGTAATCACAGAGGATGATTCACAAACACGATCCGCGTGCTCACCGTCAGAATGAAGTGTGAACGAAAGTACTGCCCCGAATCCCTTCATGAAACTCGCTGCCCGCGCGTGCTGGGAATCCTCGGGAAGACCGGGATAGTGGACTTCTGCCACTTTAGGGTGGGAAGAAAGTCTGGTGGCAATCTCCATCGCGTTTGCACAGGCACGTTCAAATCGCAAAGGGAAAGTCCGCAATCCCCGCAATGCGAGCCAGGCTTCAAAGGGTCCTGGTATGGCTCCGCCAATTTTGCGTACATCTTCAAGGCGGGTGAAAAGGGCTGGATCTCTGGTTGAAAGGGATCCCATGACAACATCGCTATGGCCCGCGAAATATTTGGTCACCGAGTGGGCGACGATGTCTGCCCCCATGACGAGTGGCTGCTGGAGCAATGGAGTGGCAAAAGTATTATCAACTGCGACTCCGCATCCTTCAGCTTTGGCGGCAGAAATAAGACGAGGTAGATCGGCAATCGCCAAAGTGGGGTTGGTTGGCGATTCCAGCCACAGGAGCGCCGTTCCAGGAAGGGCCGCCAGAACCGCCTCCGTATCGGAGACGTCCACGAAGCGAACGTCGATCTTTCCGGAAGCGTGCAAATTGTTAAGTAGCGTCATCACCCCGCTATAGCCCTGATGTGATGCTGTGACTACGGCACCGACGGGCAAGATTGAGAACACCGCGCTGATGGCTGCCATACCCGAGGAGAAAATTAACGAGGCTCCGGATTCAAATGCGCCGATCGCATTCTCTAACGCCGTCCAATTCTCATTGCCGTACCGGCCATATCCAACATCGCCGCCGGCATGAAATGTTGAATTCAACGAGATGGGTGTATTGACAGGACCGTCTGGTCCCTTTGAGGGCCGCCCTGTTGAAATCGCTAAAGTTTCCGGACGAAGAACATTCTTCTCACTCATGAGATTGCTACCGCCATTCGATTGACTGCTTCAGTCAGGATTTCCGGACTTGTCGCAAAGTTGAGACGAACGAAACTAGTGGTGTGCGGACTAAAAGCTTTGCCCGGTGAAAGTGCCACTCGTCCCCTGTCAAGGAGTATTTGCGAGGGATTAGTTCCAAGATTCAAAGCCTCGAGATCGAGCCAGGCTAAATAAGTGCAGCTTGGCACTTGATATTTGATTTCAGGAATCTTCTTATCCAGCAAATCACGTAAGAGGTAGCGATTGAAATCCAGTGCCTTGATAACACCGTCCAACCACTCTTCACCATCGGAAAAAGCTTTTGCCGTAGCGAAGGCACCCAAGAGTGAAGCACGGTAGTGCGTTGCAACGGGAAGCGTCTTTAGTAGCGCGTCCATGCTCCGGCTCTGGCTGATCACAATCGCGCATTTAAGGCCGGCGATGTTCCACGCCTTGCTGGCCGCGGTGATCACGATTCCAACGGACTCAGCATCCTCGCCTAAAGATAGGAAAGGAACGAAGTTCGATTCGGAGAAAGTAAGCGGACCATGGATCTCATCGCTGATGACGATTACGGAATATTCTCGCGCCAATTGCGCAATCTTGAGCAACTCCGATTTTGAATAGACATACCCGAGTGGATTATGCGGATTGCAAAGAAGATGGGCTCTCACTCCGCTCCGATAGGCCTCCTCAATTGCTCTCAAATCTAATTTCCACTCTTGTCCCACTTGTTCAAATGGAACATCCACCTTCTCTAATTTTGCCTCCTGCACCCACGTGTTGAAGTTGTGATACACGGGGGTGTTGATGAGAACGCGATCACCGGGATTAGCGAAGAGGCGCAAAACCTCTACGGCTCCAACGCCAACGTCGGTGACTATATGAACTTGGTTTGGATCAAGAACCCAGCCCCATCGCTTCTTGGCGAAGTTTTCAAATGCCAGAGGCAATTCAGGAATCGGACCTAAGTATCCGAGGTCGGAACGAGAAACCATCTCCATCAAGAGCTCTCGAATCGGCAGAGCAATGGGAAAATCCATTTCTGCAACTGGAAGAGGCAGCACATCGCTGGGAAAATCTCGCCACTTCTCACTTCGGTGCGTACGCAATTCTTCTAGCGCAAAAGCTGTTATCTCAATTGGCGGCATTGCGTCAGTATTCCATCTTGTGACTGGATTGGCCTAGCAATTAATCCGCCTGGTCGAATTGCGCACGATTAACGTGGTGGGCAAGGTTATTGATGGCAACTCAGCACTTGGTCTGCGCAGTTTTTCCATGATCGCACTTGCCGCAAGTTCTCCCATCAACTGAACGGGCTGTTCGATCGTGGTCAGGTCTGAGAATTCAGCCATCTCGTGTCCGTCAAAACCAATAATTGACATGTCATCTGGAACTTTAAGTCCGTGTCGCCTGGCAGCCTGCATCGCGCCAATTGCCATCTCATCGGATTCGCAGAAAATCGCTGTGGGGCGATTGGGACGAGCCAGTAGATCATCCATTGCCCGCGCCCCGGCATGCATAGTGAAATCTCCATGCACTTCGCGACTTGGAATCCATTCCAGCCTGTTTTCGGCCAGTACCTGCATGAAGCCAAGGCGGCGGTCTTGGGGAACGCTGAAATTGAAAGGGTCATCGGTGCGCCCCGACATCAGCGCAATCTGTCTGTGCCCTTGATTTACCAGATGCTGGGTTGCCGTCCTTGCTCCAGCCACGTCGTCAATGGCAACGCTGGCGCATCCTTCGTGGTGCATACCCACCAGAGCAATAGGAATTCCAAGGTTAAGCATCGAGTCAAATTCTTCCTTGCTAGGTGGAACGCTAATTACGATGATTCCGTCGACTCTGCCTTTGAGAAGTTTGTGTTGGAATAGTCGCTCGCGCCCCTTCATCTGGCCAAAGTTGTAGAGAAGCAGGTCATAACCGGCTTCCCGAAGGGCGTGCTCGGCGCCATGAATGACGTTCGAGTAGTACCAGTTGGAGATGAAAGGGGCGACGACCCCAACGCTGTGCATCCGCGTACTCGCAAAAGCTACTTCGAGGGGATAATTGAGTTTCTCAGCTGCGGCAATAATTCTTTCGCGAGTCTCTTGGTTGACATGTTGCATACCTCTCAGCGCCCGAGAAACAGTTGCCGTTGATACGCCAGCCAGCGCGGCAACTTCCTTTATCCCGGCCATTATCACTCTCTCCAATTATCTTCACGTTCTTCGGACTTCCATCTTTAGAGTGCTTTCCCCAAAAACAGTGTCCTAAAACTAGAGTAGGGATGGAACCTGAGGCAAGTGAAAGGCTAGATTGTCACTATGAATCAGCAAATTACAACCTACATCCAACTCCAAGTTAAAAATCGCGATCGGATCACGGTTCTCTTCCGGGCGATACTGATAATTCCGATTGCGATCCTCGCTAATTCGTTTAACGGTTTCGACTCTTCCAACTCATATGTCGCTGGGGTTCTCTTCTTTCCGGTTGTCCTGACGTTACTTTTTCGAGGCTCCTACCCCTCCTATGTCCTGGCATTTAACAAGGCTCTCCTCGGCTTGTCGGTGCGTATCTGCGCTTACTTTCTCTTGCTCACAGATGATTACCCTTCCATCGAAGCGAATGAGAAAGTCGGGGTGGAGTTTCCCGAAATCCAAGGTGGGCGCACACTAAGTCGTGGCTTACCTTTAGTGAAATGGTTCTTGGCTATTCCCTTGTACATCGTGGGCGCCGTCTACGCCGTCTACGCAATGATCCTAACAATTCTTGCGTGGTTCACAATCGTGTTTACGGGCGAATACCCCGATTGGTGCGCGAGTGGAGTGATGGGCACGATCACCTATTGGAATCGAGTCTACGGATATGCATTCGCTCTAGTGACAGACGAATATCCAAGTTTCACCCTTTAATCCTCAATGGCATTCTCTACTGCGCAGATGAAACGTGCTCTCGCCCAAATCTGTGACGCCGACTCTAAATTCACTCCAATTATTGAAGCGAGTCCCCTCTGCCCGATTGGTATTGCACCGTCGGTACGCTCTCACTTTGAATCACTCGTTGAATCTGTTATTTCGCAACAGTTAGCCATCCGAGCCGCTGACACAATTCATGCCAGGCTCGTTGAGCTAGCCGGCGGCAAGATTACCCCGTCGAGAATTTCCAAGCTAGAACACGATGAACTTCGCTCTGCTGGGCTGTCCGGGGCAAAGGCAAAAACAATTCAAGGACTGAGCAATGCGGCCCTAACTCGCGAGGTGGACATCAATAAGTTGCATCTGCTCGATGACGAAGTGGTCTCAACTCAACTCAACTCACTCTGGGGAATCGGACCGTGGACCGTAGATATGTTCATGATGTTTCAGCTAGGACGCCTCGATACGTGGCCAATTGGAGACCTAGGTGTCAGACGGGGATGGGAGAAGATCCACCACCTCAAAGAACAGATCGAACCGAAGAAACTTCATGCTCGTGGAGAAAAATTCCGCCCACACCGAAGCGTTGTTGCTTGGTATTGCTGGCGCGCGGTGGAGAACAAATAATTTACTTTGGCTCCAAGAACATTGAGACTGAATTAATGCACCAGCGCTGATCTGTGGGTACGTCGTAACCTTCGCCTTCAAAGACGTGACCGAGGTGCGAGCCGCAAGAGCCACAACGTACTTCAGTGCGAACGCGCATTCCAAGAGAGCGATCTTCCACCAGCACTACGGCGTCGTCCTGGGAAGGGGCATAAAAAGATGGCCAGCCACAACCAGAATGAAACTTTGTCTCACTTCGAAAAAGTTCGGCGCTACATGCTTTGCATTTGTATACGCCCACGGTTTCCGTATCCACATATTCACCGGTAAAAGGTCTCTCGGTCGCGCCTTTGCGAAGGACATCAAAGGAGAGAGGGTCTACCGATTTCTTCAAGTTATCTTCATCTATCTTTACCGGGTATGCAGTGCCATCCGGACGCAGATTCTCGATCTCATTAGCGGACATGGTGCTCCATGGGAAAGAGGACGCCGGTGCTTGAATGACAGTCGTACCCGTTGGGATTCTTCGCCAAATATTTCTGGTGGTTTTCCTCAGCCGGCCAGTAGGTATTTCTGTCGGCAGGGACTATCTCGGTGACAATGTCGCCATAGCCTGCCGGCATAATCGCCTTCTGATAAATCTCTCGAGTCGCGAGCGCCAAATTTTCCTGTACGGGCGTCGTGAAGAAAATCGCGCTGCGATATTGGGAACCAACATCATTTCCCTGAGCGTTAAGTGAGGTTGGATCGTGCATCGACCAAAATTCGGCAAGCAACACTTGGTAGTCGATAACACTAGTGTCGAATTCGACCAGGACCGTCTCAGCATGACCGCTGACGCCGGTGCACACTTGTTCATACGTTGGATTGGGGCGGGTCCCGCCCATATACCCGACGCTGGTCGCGATCACCCCATCAAGATTCCAGAATCGGCGTTCGGCACCCCAGAAGCAGCCCGTTGCGAAATATGCGGTCGAAGACATCAGGGTATTCTAACCAAAGTGCGCCCCCGTAGCTCAGGGGATAGAGCACCGCCCTCCGGAGGCGGGTGCGCAGGTTCGAATCCTGCCGGGGGCACAACTAACTTCGCCTTTCTCAGGATCTGATCAGAAACGTCTTTTTTGCGACAAATCGGCCAAGGCGAGATAAATCACGTACGGCTCGGGAAATCTTTTGGGCTATCTCCTTGTTAATAGACACAGGAGCAGAGAGAATTGGTCTCTCGGATCACACTACTTCGGTCCCAATACCTCATATCAGGCGCAAACTAGCGGCGGCTGCCGTATGGATATCAACAGGAAGGGTAGGTCTATGGACTGGCGACATCAATCAGCATGCCGCGATGAAGATCCAGAACTGTTCTTCCCGGTAGGCAATACCGGCCCTGCGATCACGCAGATAGAAGAGGCAAAGAAGGTCTGCAACCGCTGCATCGTAAAGGATGCCTGTCTGGCATGGGCACTCGAGAGCGGCCAAGATGCAGGCGTCTGGGGTGGGTTATCTGAGGATGAGCGCCGTGCCCTCAAACGCCGTGCGGCTCGAAATCGGGCCCGCTTAGTGGAGCAACCCAGCCAGATTCGCTAAACCTTCTGGAGTTCATAAAGGAAATGTCACAAGCGCCGAAGTGCCCTCATGGGCACCTTCAAGGATGAGTCGACCCCGAAGTTCATTCTCTGTCAGAGTCCTGACAATCTGAAGACCCAAATTTGAAGAGACTTCCAGGTCGAAATCGATAGGCAGTCCGACTCCATTGTCGTAAATGCGGATGGAGACCCCAGCCTGACTCCGCTCCACGAGAATGCGAAGTGAGTCCCCCTGTGCGGCTAGACCATGCTCGAGGGCGTTGTGAATGAGCTCGGTGACGACCAGCGCCAAAGGAGTTGCCAGCCTGGGCTCAAGGGTTCCGACTTGGCCTTCGCGCTCGATGGTGATGGCATTTGCGCGAGGGCTCAATTCGCGGGCATTGGATATGAGTCGGTCAAGAACTTCATCAAAGGCCACAGTCTCCTCCGAACTGCCCGACAAGGTTTCGTGGACCATCGCTATGGAGCCGATACGGCGAACTGCCTCCCCCAGGGCGGCGCTAGCAGCAGGATCTTCTATCCGACGAGATTGCAGACGTAGCAGCGCCGAGACGGTCTGAAGATTATTTTTTACACGGTGGTGAATCTCCCTAATTGTGGCGTCCTTGGTGACGAGTTCGCGATCGCGTCGGCGCACTTCGGTGATGTTATGCAAAAGAACGATTGCACCGATTCGGTCGCTGCCCTGAATCAACGGCATCACAAGAAGATCTATCGTCCCGGATGGATTCTCGCACTCAACTCGACGCAGCGCTCTGCCACTGAGCGAACTCTTTAGTCCTTCTTCATGTGCTTCTTGTCGCGCTTTTGTTAATGACTCCGCAACATCGCCTAGTGAATAACTTTCTAATTCATTTGCCCAACCTAATCTGCTGAAAGCAGATCGCGCATTTGGACTGGCATAGGAAATAACACCATTTACATCCAACCGAATTAATCCGTCACCTACGCGCGGCAAGGGATCAAAAACCGAAATTGCATCCGGGTATGGAAAAGTTCCCTCAGAAACCATTCGGTAAAGATTGTGTGCGATTTCTCGATAATTCAATTCTAGTCGACTTGGCGAGCGCATGAGTTCGGCATTACGGTGCCTTGAGATAACTGCAATAATTTGACCCGCAAAGCTCACAGGGATCGTCTCTTCTTTGATCATGAGTTCCCCGACCTTTTCAGGTTCAGAGTCTCGGATAATTTCGCCATTCGACAGTGCCGCATCAATGCGACCCCTGGCCCCCCAAGAGATCTCATCCCCAATGACATCGTGAGCAAAGACAGTTGCGGCGGTTGTGGGTCGAATGTGTGCCACCGCGATGTGGCCCGTTGGCCAACTCTTACTGTCTTTGCGAAGTGGAACCCAGAGAATTAGATCTGCGAAGGAGAGATCAGAGAGCATCTGCCAATCGGCCGTGAGTTCGTGAAGGCGATGAATCTGTTGGGATGTGAGCGAACTTCGCCCTTCCAGCAAATCATCAATTTGGGCCATGGATAAACCCTCTCACGCCAACCATTGCGGCAGATAGGTCGGGATCTCTTGGGCAGCAAACCACGACAATTCAGGTTCCTCTGACTCTGCCACAAGGAGAGACTCGACTTGCGACCACGACAGATTTGAGAGCAATTCAACGTGATTTCCTTGCGCTGCCCCCACTTGATCGGCCGTCAGGTCGACGGCCAAGACCATTCCGAGTGCCCCCGGTCCTTGCATCGCACGCGATTGCATCGCTGCCTGGAAAGAGGACTCAAACTCCAATTCCTCTTCCGTGTCGGACTCAAGCTCTTCAGACAGAGTTTGATTGACGACTAGTGCATTAGAGGCCTTGAATGAACCGGAGTCTATGAAACCCTGCAGTTCCGGCGGGGTGATTGCCACATATGCGCGCATGATCTAAGGATATAAGCAACTACGTAGTTAGTCCGACCGCCATAGCAGCGATGCTCCTTCGCAAAGAAGAGCGCTCGGCGACTTCAATCAAAGTTGCCCGTTCTTCTTCTGCTTGCATCAAGGAGCGGGCATCCCGAGGCAAAGTGAAGAGATTCTCTGGCCTAAGCGGGGCGGCAATTGCAAAATACTGGTCCTCACGAGCTCTTCCCTTTCGCCCACGTGAAGTCATGCTCAATGCGATGCTGACTTTGGCTCGAATTGTGGTCTGCGCGAAATCACGCACTAACGCTTCCAAACGGTGCATGCCCAAAACATCACATTTGCCCACGAGCCACAGTGCATCTGCCCTCTCACACGACCAGTGAACCATTGAGGAGGTCCATCGTCGGTCGGTCAAGGAATCGGAGACCCCAACGAGGGAACCAAGATCAATCACCGCAAAATCTGTTCTGCTAAAAAGTTCGTCAAGATAGTCTGCAAGTTTTGGAACACGTTCCCGAGTGAATTCACTAACGCTTAAATGCGGAGCAATCGTCCGAGAGGAATTCTCTTGGTCCAGCTTGTGAAGGGATAGCAAAGGAGCGATAGACGGGTTGCGTACGTCAGCATCGATCAGCACTGTCTCATGACCGAGGGCACTGAGTTCCATGGCAAGGTTCAACGCCAAACTCGTGCACCCGGCCGATCCGGTGGAAGAGCCGATGGCGACCACTTTTGCCCGTCGACTCTTAGGAGTCTCCATGTGTGCGTTTCTTACCAGTGGAGCCCTGACAAACCCCCTGACCAAATTGAGAAGCTCAGAAGGTTCGAGCGGAATTGGAAATAGCCCTACGTAATCTTGTGCTTGGCCCGCATCGGCGGTGAACCCAACAACTTGTCTCACTTTGCCTTGGAGGCCGGCAATAGTTTCGGGAGAAATCCCGGGCAGATCAGGAGAGTAAATGAGTACAACGTTGCGCGACCGAAGCACATCAGAGTCAACAAAGGTGAGAAGTGATGCAGCATCTAGGGCTCGGAAAATTACGTTCCAGCCTTGGCTGTAAAGGGTTCCGGCTACAAACCCCTCCAACGCTGAATCTGCTACTGCTGTGACAACTTCCGGCAATGCGATTTCAGCCATTGACCCGAACCACAACGACGCGTCCTGTTGCTGTAGCGTCCAACAGCGCCATGATGCTTCTGGCGTTTACAAATATGGTTAACGTTAAATCTCCTCCAAGATTCTGTCCTTTCCGATCGATGCCTTGAATATAGGCATGAGATAAGACCAATTCGGGAGGACCAATTTCTTTAGTCAAGTGCGAATCTCCGACGTGATAGAGATTCACCTCTTGGCCTGCCTGAATATCAAATGGCAGATCGGAAGTGTGAACGCTTATTGGTACCGAACTCATCGCGATTTTGGCGACGACACTTAGGGAGTTCACTGGCAGGAACTCACCCGGACTCATTGCCCGGAGCACAAAGAAGTGGTTCACATTGGAATTTGTCGAAATATAAGCGTTGGCTCCACCGGGGATGGCCGCCCGTTTTGGGACCAAGTCATTCATTGATATCTGGCTGCCAGGGACCAAGGAAGTTTTGGCACTCCAGAAAAGTTCAGTGCGATTCGCGATGGAGGAGAGCAGATACGCCGAGAGGAAGGAGGCACACATCAGGATCACTGCTGCGACCGTGCGAGTTTGAATTCTGGTTTTGGACCGTCTCATAAGGAGCAACTAAAGGGGCTTAGTGACACCGCTGCCCAATGTGTCCACAATCATCCGAAGGGATGAGGTGAAACTCCTCCGCATGGGCGAGGTCGCACAGCTCGGTCCTGACGAGAGTGTGCCAATGACAACTTCAATTCTCACTTCCCGACCAGTTTCACTCTCCCCCATATCCAGCACCCAGAGCGACCTCTGGAATCACCCCATGCTCGATCTCTTCCAACAAAATGTGCAAAAAAGCGTCAAGCAAGAGCCGCTGCTCTATTCATTGCCCAGTAATTTTGGCGAAGATTTTGATCCTGAATTCGCCCCGCAACCAACATCTGCAAGTGGGCTCCCAGACCTTCGGCTGTGGACTTTGAAATTTGCAACGAGCGTCCTGGAGATCTGGGCTGCCAAGCGACAACCTGCGCAACTAGCCAGATGGTGCCATCACACGATATACAGTCAATTAACGACGAAAGTTGGATCGCAAAAGGATGTCGGAAGGATTCGAAAACTCCATCAGTGCCAACCACTTGATGGAATCTGCGAAAGCGCCCTTACCGTGCGATTTGATGATCGCATCAGATCACTCGCCATTAGATTTGAAGGCGTAGACCATCGCTGGCTCTGCACTTCACTCACACTTCTCTAGTCACAAAATTATTTTGCGCCGTGGCACCGTTTGTATTTCTTCCCTGATCCACACGGGCACAGAGCATTACGCGAGATTCCGCCAGTGACGTTGGCACCGTTTTCATCCGGCGCCGAGTATTGAAGTTCGACGGGAGCAGACGGCTCCTCGAGACCCTTGCCAGTAACTTCGTTGCTGTTCTCCTCGACGGTTACTTCAATATTGAAGAGGTAACCGGCAATTTCTTCCTTAATGGCATCCATCATCGCGGAGAAAAGTTCGAAGCCCTCATTCTGGTATTCGACGAGAGGATCGCGCTGGGCCATAGCGCGCAGGCCAATTCCCTCTTGCAAGTAGTCCATTTCATAAAGGTGTTCGCGCCATTTGCGATCAAGCACAGAAAGCAGGATCTTGCGCTCAAGTTCGCGCATGACTTCAGAGCCGAGGAATTCTTCGCGCGCCGCATAGGCCAAAAGCGCGTCGTCAATCACCTTCTGCTCCAAGAAATCAGCGTCTAAGGCCACTCGAGTTCCGAGTTCCTTATCTAATTCTTCAATGGTGAATGAGATCGGATAGAGGGCCCTAAGTGCCGTCCATAGCGTTTCCAAGTCCCAGTCCTCTGCGTATCCACCCGATGTGGCGGCCCGGACGTAAGCGCAGAGAGTGTCCTTCAAGAATGTCTGCACTTGGTCCTGAATGTCTTTGCCCTCAAGAACCAGACGTCTCTCGCCATAGATGACTTGACGCTGACGATTTAGAACATCGTCGTACTTCAATACGTTCTTGCGGATTTCAAAGTTCTGTGATTCAACTTGGGTCTGCGCAGAGCGGATTGCATTACTGACCATCTTGGATTCGATAGGCGTATCTTCGGGAATCCCGGCGGCCGACAAGAAACGTTCGACCATCCCTGAGTTGAATCGACGCATGAGATCGTCTTGCAGCGACAGATAGAAACGCGACTCTCCGGGATCACCCTGACGACCAGAACGCCCACGCAGCTGATTATCAATACGCCTGGATTCATGACGCTCTGTTCCGAGAACATAGAGGCCACCAAGGGCAATTACTTGCTCGTGCTGGGCGGCGACGGCAGCCTTCTGCTTGGCCAATTCAGCTGGCCAGCCCAACTCGTATTCCTCTGGAGTATCAACTGGCGAAAGTCCCCGGTGTTGAAGTTCGAAATCTGCCATGAACTCAGGATTGCCGCCGAGCATGATGTCGGTACCGCGGCCGGCCATATTGGTTGCAACGGTTACGGCGCCAACGGCACCGGCCCTTGCAATGATGGCGGCTTCTCGTTCGTGATGCTTTGCGTTGAGAACTTCGTGGGCGACGCCATTCCTCTTGAGGACTGCAGAGAGCTCTTCGGATTTTTCAACGCTGACAGTGCCTACCAGAACTGGCTGTCCTTTACGATGGCGCTCAACAATGTCTTGGGCCACAGCCGCGAATTTTCCAACTTCAGATTTATAAACAAGGTCGGCCTGGTCTGCGCGGATCATTTCGCGGTTTGTCGGAATCGGAACCACGCCGAGTTTGTAGATCTGCATGAATTCGGCAGCTTCTGTCATTGCGGTACCGGTCATGCCGGAAATCTTTTCGTACAAACGGAAGTAGTTCTGAAGCGTAATCGTGGCAAGAGTCTGATTCTCGTCTTGAATTTCAATGCGCTCTTTCGCCTCCAGCGCTTGGTGCATACCTTCGCTGTAACGACGACCTGCGAGTATGCGACCAGTGTGTTCATCAACGATTAAAAGTTCGCCGTTCATGACAACATAGTCTTTGTCGCGCTTGAATAGTTCCTTCGCACGAACCGCGTTGTTGAGGTAGCTGATCAGCGGTGTGTTGGCGGATTCGTAAAGATTATTGATGCCAAGCAATTCTTCAACTTTGGTGACGCCCTCTTCGAGAATTCCAGAAGTGCGCTTCTTCTCATCGACTTCGTAGTGCACATCGCGGACAAGCTTCTGGACGATGGTGTTGAACTCGACGTACCACTTGGTGGCCTTGTCAGCAGGTCCGCTGATAATCAAAGGCGTACGCGCCTCATCGATCAAAATAGAGTCAACTTCATCCACCACAGCGAAGTAGTGATCGCGCTGCACGCACTCATCGAGTGTCCATGCCATATTGTCGCGAAGATAATCAAAACCAAACTCATTGTTGGTGCCGTAGGTGATATCGGCCGCGTACGCGATGCGGCGCGCTGTTGGGTCCATGGATCCGAGAATTACGCCAACCGTTAGCCCGAGGAATCTATGAATGCGGCCCATCCACTCGCTATCGCGTTCTGCAAGGTAATCGTTGACCGTTACAACATGAACGCCGCGACCTGCCAAAGCGTTGAGATAGGAAGGCAGAGTCGCAACCAGGGTCTTTCCTTCACCTGTTCGCATCTCAGCGATATTCCCGCGGTGCAATGCGGTGCCACCCATGAGCTGAACGTCGTAATGTCGCTGACCCAGTGTTCGCTTGGCAGCTTCGCGCACAACGGCGAAAGCCTCAGGCAAGAGGTCATCCAGTGTCTCACCCTTGCCGAGGCGTTCCTTGAACTTGTCGGTCATACCTCGCAATGCCTCATCGCTGAGAGCGGAGATTTCTGTCTCGTGACTATTTACGAGTGTGACGACTTTCCCCAATTCACGGAGTGTTCGTCCTTCTCCTGCCCGCAAAATTCGATCTAAAAATGCTGGCATGCCGCAACCTTTCTCATACTCACGCGAAACGGCGCTTAAAAGGGGAAGTGCCCCAACTCATTGCCCTATCGTAGGGGAAGAGCCACGAGGGCGGTAACCGCTGCAATGACGTGAAATCCGCCTGTTTCCAGCGTTCTCACAGCCTCACGCAAGGTGGCACCGGTCGTGACTAAATCATCTACGACGATTACCTCGCATGACCGACCACAATGACGTATAACGCTCATCGCCCCCGAAAGATTCCCAAGACGCGAGGTTGCATTAAGCAGGGACTGATCGCTGACCCTTCGATTGTGCCGAATGATATTGCGAACGGGAAGCCCCTCCATTGTTGCCATGCGGTCGGTAATCTCGCCAACGAAGTTCCTTCCACGTCGCCTTAAGGCCTGCTTGCTGTGGGGAATGGGAACTAATGCGGGCCGAATACCAGATGCCCTTGTCGCGCAATGAAGAGAATGAGCAAGAGCACTCAAGAGAATATCGTCGGCTTTCTTGACGCCATCTTCCTTGGCAGCCAAGAGGATGCGACTTGCCTTGGAACCATACTGAATCGACGAGAAAACTGGAATCGAACCGCAGCGACTCCGGAAATTCTGTAATTGAAGTTCCTTGACACAACTTCCGCAGAGATCCTGTCGAGGCGCGCCACATCCGATGCAACGGCGCGGAAAAACTAATTCTAGAAATCCCTCATGAATTCTCACCACAGAAGTGTCGGGGTGCATCAAGACGCGTGCAAAAATCCATTATCGAATTGTGGACGGGTAATCCTCTGGTTGAAGTCGAATGAGACGGGTAAGAACTTCTCCCCCCGCACGACGTGGAAGAGTGAGCACAAAGTGCGCCCCTTTGCCCGGCCTGCCCCAGGCTTCAAGTTCGCCGTTGTGCAACCTTGCATCTTCTAGAGCGATCGATAGTCCAAGACCGGTGCCTCCACGCACTCGTGCTCTCGATGGGTCCGCCCGCCAGAAGCGATCGAAGACCCTGTACGCAGATGACTCTTCCAGGCCAACGCCATAGTCGCGCACGCCCACAGCAACTTCATCCTCCGATGCGACAATTCGAACCTTTATCGGTTTTGAATCCGAATACTCGATGGCGTTGGTTAACAAGTTTCGCAGGATGCGCTCGACTCGTCGCACATCGGCATCGATTAATACCGGCTCCTCCGAATACGACAGCTCGATGGTCGTACCTCGTTCCTTCGCAAGAAGGGAGAGATCAGATATGCATCTCGTGGCTAGGGACACCATGTCGAATTCGACGCTTTCAAGGATGGCTACTTCAGCATCGAAACGACTTACTTCAAGCAAGTCCTCCAACAGCCTTTCAAAACGATCTATCTGCGCCACGAGTAGTTCGGCGCTTCGGGCGATGTTCGGATCGAATTGATCGCGGGATGAGTGAATGAGCTCCGAGGCCATTCGCAAGGTCGTGAGTGGAGTTCTAAGTTCATGGGACACATCGGATACGAAGCGCTGTTGGACTCGAGACAAGTTCTCCAACCGCGTGATCTGATCCTGCAACGAGAGAGCCATCTCGTTAAATGCAGTACCGAGCCTGGCAATCTCATCCTTGCCCTTTATCTGCATGCGCTGGCCAAGGTCTCCGGCGGTAAAGCCTTCCGCAATCTGGGCGGCCTCACGCACTGGTCGAACAATCTGACGAACTACCAGAGAGGTGATAAGCGTGATCAAGAAAAGCAGGGCCAAACCGGTAAAGAAAAGCGATCGACTCAGTAAATCAAGGGTCGCGTTCTGACTCACCAAGCTAAAGAGCAAATACATCTCATAGGAGCCCCCTTTGGGAATTGTTATCTTCTCGCCGACTGCCAAAGCGGGAACCGTTGATCCGTCCGAATACTGAATAACAGTCTCAGACCACTGAGTCGAGATGTCCTTCTGAACACGCGTGCGCAACTCTTTCGGTATCGATGACACCAACATCTCATTGGATGTGCGCTGATAATCAATTTTACCTTTAGGTGTTGGCGCCGTTCGCAACAGTGCGACCTCCCGCCCATTAATGGCAGTGCCAATAACGCTGGGAGAATTCACGATGATGTCATCGACGATCTGCTTTATTGCCTTAGCTTCCGAATCTGAAGCAAGAATGATCCTGTACTGCGCGTTAAAAATCGCCGATCGGGTTTCTGCAACCGATGACTCAACCTTGACTTTACGAATGCCTTCGGAAAGTTGGGCGTAAAGGGCCGACCCGGTAAGCCACACCACGCCCATACAGAGCAGAACGGTGGAGAAAATTACTTTAAATGCCAGAGAATTCCGAAAACGGGCGACCCGGATAAAGCGAGTCATCTCACACTCCGCCTGTTACTCCCGCTTTGTATCCAACCCCGCGAACGGTCACGACGATTTCAGGATTCTCAGCATCGTGTTCGACTTTCGCGCGGAGCCTTTGGACGTGAACGTTTACAAGACGTGTATCAGTTGAGTGGCGATAGCCCCAGACCTCGCTTAGGAGCGCATCACGCGTGAAGACTCTTCGTGGTTCCTTTGCCAGGGCCACGAGAAGATCGAACTCTAAACGAGTGAGTGCAATGACCTTTCCGCCACGTGTCACCTGATGAGCTACGAGATCAATCGCCAAATCTGCCAAAGTGAGTCTTCCGGAGAGTCCGGCAGATGAGCGACGAAGGCGTGTGCGAATTCGAGCCACAAGTTCTGAAGGGTGCTTGAACGGCTTGATCATGTAGTCATCTGCGCCGGCTTCAAGCCCTTCGACAACATCGAGGGTGTCACCCTTCGCACTTAACATCACAATCGGCACCATCGACTCTGCCCTAATCAGACGACAAACTTCGATGCCATTGAGTCCTGGCAACATGACGTCGAGTAAAACTAGATCGGGCGGGTTGGCACGAAATACCTCGAGAACTTCATCTCCGCGACTCACCAGGTCCACGTCGATTCCTGCGCTGGTCAAAACGATGCCGAGCATCTCGGCAAGGTCCTGGTCATCGTCGACGACCATTACCAGAGTCATTAGCTACCGTGTTCCCACGAGTTGAGGTACATATCTTGGGCTGGGGTAAGTGTGTCAATCCGTCCGCCCATGCTCTGCAACTTTAACTTGGCAACTTCAAGATCGATGTGCTCTGGAACTTCGTGAAGGCCAGCTGGCAAATCCTTGGCGTTGGCAACAAGCCATTCGGCGGTTAGAGCTTGATCAGAAAAAGACATATCCATTACTGCGGCCGGGTGACCTTCTGCAGCACCTAGGTTTACCAAGCGACCCTCGGCCAATAGCAGCAAACGGCGTCCATCGTCCATGACGTACTCGTCGGTTTGATGGCGAATCTTCGAATTCTTCTTGACCGCCTTCTGCTCCAACCAGGCCACGTCAATTTCGATGTCAAAATGGCCAGAGTTGGCCATGATGGCGCCGTCTTTCATAACTGAGAAATGTTCCTCACGAAGTACATCTCGGTTGCCGGTTACGGTAATGAAAACATCTCCCACCTTTGCCGCATCGATCATTGGCATCACGCGATATCCCTGCATCATGGCGTCGAGTGCCTTCGTGGGGTTGATTTCAGTGACGATGACATCGGCGCCCATGCCCTTTGCCCGCTCGGCCACTCCCTTGCCGCAATAGCCGAAACCTGCAACGACAAGAATTCGTCCTGCAAGCAGGAAGTTGGTGGAACGAAATAGCGCGTCAAGGCTGGACTGCCCGGTTCCGTAGCGGTTGTCGAACATGTGCTTTGTATCGGTGTCATTGACCGCGATCATCGGAAATTGCAATGCGCCGTCTTTTGCCATCTGGCTCAATCTGATAACACCTGTGGTCGTCTCTTCGCAGCCGCCCGTGATTCCGGCAATGAGTTCTTTACGCGTCGTGTGCAAAGTGTTGACCAGGTCGCAACCATCATCAAAGACCTGATGCGGTGCGATATCCAACGCGGCATTGATGTGTGAGTAATAGCCGTCGCGATCAACGGAGTTTCTTGCAAAGACGCTGATTCCATATTCGTGCACAAGTGCCGCCGCAACGTCATCTTGGGTGGAAAGAGGATTGGATGCACACAGTGCGATTTCGGCTCCACCTGCCTTGAGCGTGCGCATCAGATTCGCCGTCTCAGTTGTGACGTGCATGCATGCTGCGATACGGACACCTGTAAATGGCTGACTCTTTTCAAAGCGCTCACGTATTTGAGCAAGCACCGGCATGTTCCGCTCGGCCCATTCGATCCGCTTTCGACCCTCTGAGGCAAGGCTTGCATCGGCAATTTCGTGTCGCGGAAGTGTGACGGTGGATGAACTCACGAAAAGACTCCTTCTAGGAAACGGTATTAAGACCCCTAAGGCTACTTGGTCAGCCTAGGAAGGGCACATCTCAGCCGCGGATGAGACCCAGAACCTCATCCCGTACCCGCTCCAAACGGGCCCCGGTTTTTGCCTCAACATTGAGCCGTAGAAGTGGCTCAGTATTCGATGAGCGCACATTGAACCACCAGGCTTCGGCCTCCACCGTTAGGCCATCGAGATGATCCAACGTCACCCCGGCTTTCTTGCCATACAACTCTTCAACTCGGGCAAGGATCGAGGCGGGGTCAGAAACCGTTGAATTGATTTCTCCGCTGGCGAAGTACCTCTGATATTTTTTCAATAACTTCGAAAGCGGAGTGGCTTGCGTACCCAATGCCGCGACCGCGTGGAGGGCGGCGAGCATTCCCGAATCAGCGCACCAGAAATCGCGGAAGTAGAAATGGCCCGAATGTTCTCCTCCAAAGACTGCGCCTGTATCTGCCATCAATTTCTTGATGTATGAGTGGCCAACTCGGCTACGGATCGCGGTGCCGCCGTTCTCGTTGACGATTTCAGCAACGGATCTGGAAGAGATGAGGTTGTAAATGACGCTGGATTTCGGATACTTCGATAATTCGCGTGCTGCGATCAGGCCCGTCAAAGTCGAGGGGTTGACGATCTCCCCTTTTTCATCGACCAGGAAGCAACGATCAGCATCGCCATCAAAGGCCAGACCAATATCTGCCTTATGTTTGAGGACAGCCTTCTGTAAATCCCGGAGATTGGTAGGGTCAATTGGATTGGCATCGTGATTCGGGAAGGTTCCATCAAGTTCGAAAAAGAGCTCGATCACTTCGACGTTGAGTCGCTCAAAGACGGGCTTGGAGGTGTAGCCAGCCATCCCATTGCCGGCGTCAATGACGATCTTCAGCGGACGGATCTGCATCACGTCCACCAATGAAAGCAAATGCTCAACGTATTCAACCAACATATTTCGCCGAGATTCTCTGCCAACTGAGCGCATGCTGATTGGACTTCCTTCAATTACATCGCGTTCGATCGCTACCAATCCCGACTCTTTGCCGATTGGGCGTGCCCCGCTCTTGCACAACTTGATCCCGTTGTATTCGGCAGGGTTATGGCTGGCCGTGAACATTGCCCCCGGCATATTCAATTTGCCCGAGGCAAAATAGAGCATGTCAGTTGATGCCAGTCCGATTCGGATGACATCCATTCCATTTGACGAGACACCAGCAGAAAAGGCATCGGCCAATAGCGGAGATGAAGGACGCATATCTTCGCCAATGACAATTGTCCCCGGTTCGCGCTCTTGTTCAAGAAATCGGGCAAATGCCAATCCGACCCGGAAAGCGAAATCAGGGGTTATTTCATTCTCAACTAGGCCGCGAATGTCATAGGCCTTGAAGATATCCGGCGATGTGAAACCGCTCATGGCTACGAACGG
Source organism: Actinomycetes bacterium (assembly GCA_025355765.1). GTDB lineage: Bacteria > Actinomycetota > Actinomycetes > Nanopelagicales > Nanopelagicaceae > QYPT01. The sequence goes on along the minus strand of JANXZB010000076.1, from coordinate 6,972 downwards.
ACGGCGCGCAGATGTCCACGTCGGCCAAGACCTGGGACGCCTGTTTGCGCTGCTGGCTCATCGGATGCCTTGGCAGGCAGGGCAATTTCTCGGACAGCATCGGCGATCGCCATAAGATCTTCATCAGTTGGACCAGGTTCAGTGCCCGTGCGCTCTTGCCGAATGACGTTCCAGCCATTGGGGACCGTAAGTCTTTCACCGTGAATCTCGCATAGGTCGTAAGCATGGGGTTCAGCGAATGTTGCTAGCGGACCTACCACGGCAATCGAATCTGCATACACGTAGGTCAGTGTCATGACCGCCTTGCGGCGGCACCCTCCGCGGGAGCATACGCGGCCCACATGAGATGTCATGTCTCAAAGGTTAGTGGGAAGAACTCGATTTCTTCTGCAATGACCCGAGCACTAACGATTAATAACGGCGATGTCGGAGACAGGAATGGCTGCTCGTGCCAAAGTGCTGCCGACGGCAAGTGGGAAGGCTCCCGCTCCGCTGACCGAAGAGATCAACCCGCTGCCTGCCACATCGGATTTGATATTGGAGATGGTGATGGACTGCGCGTTATCTGGCACCCTCCAAATCACGGCATCGCTACCAACGACATGGGCACTCTTAACACGTCCGGTCACGAAGCGAGTGGCGACAACCAAGTCAATCGTGTCGCCTGTGAATACAAGCGCCGGGGCTAATCCGGTTAGCGCCATCGTCATCGGTACCAACTTTGGACTGGCCGAATTCCAGACGATGTCTTGATGATCCTTTAGTTTTAGCGGCGTGTAGACACCTGCAACTAGCGGTTGGTCGGAGCGAATGCGAAGGGAGAACGCGCTATAGGCGATCGTGGAACTCAGGGGAATGTCCACGACCTTTCCGTGTGGGACATCCCTACCGTCCAGACCAACGGGTACGAATACGCCGTCTTTCGAGATGGAATCCACTCGAATATTCGCATCCGCGTTTCCCGGCACCAATATTCTGAGTGTATGTGGTCCGCCCACGCCCTTGATTACCTGTTGAGGAATCCCGGAAAGGACAAGATCAGTCCGCGGAAAGTCAACTGAGTTGACGGCGTCCCCGCCCAGCGTTTTCAACCCTTTGCCTCTTTCATCGAAGAGGAAGGCATTTATCCGTCCTGATCGTGCTGTTACTCGAATCGTGAGTCGAGAAGCGCCCGTGGCGAGTTGGTCAAGGGGAACCCGTGACGATGAATTGGCTAAGATGGTTAAAACTTTGGCAATTTGCGGACCAGATTCACTCCACACCGCGACATCGACGATCGCATCACTCAGACCGCTGTTTACTATGTACAAACGACCCTTGCCAGTGATATCTGCAGTTCCTCCGACGAACCATTGATCTCCTTGGGGAGCTCGACACAACGTGGATCCAGCCCATACTCCCGGCAGACTCTGCCAAGTTATCGAACTGACTTCACCTTGGTCGAGAAGAATCGCCTCATTGGCAATTGAATAGCGGGTGGTCTTGATCGGTGAAAGCCCAGTCGATTTTCCGATAATCCTTCGAAACGGTGTCTTCTTGGATGCGATGGAGACTTGAGAGTTGACATTTGAATCCGTAGGTGGGCAGACAACTGCAGGATAATTCTCGGAGAAATTAAGTTTCGCCCCACCGGTTGTGAGGTAATTGGTCGTCACTAGTGTGAAGACCACGATTCCGAAAACTATTAGCGCGCGCTTGATTTTCATGTCAGTTCCTCAAGGGCAATCTCTCCGCGGCGGCGTCCACTCGGAACCATCATCAGGAGAACGCCAAGAAGAATAATCATTTCAAGGGAAAGCCAGGCTCTCCTGGAGGTTCCATCGTGAATCAGGGAGAATTCCCCGGCTTGTTGAACCTGAAATTGCGGCAGTCCAAAAGAATTCTTTGAGCGAGTCAACTGCTTGCCGTTTTGAATTACTTGCCAAGCATTGTCGTAATTCTCGGCCAGGGAAATTGTTCCAGCCCCAGGGCTTGCAACGCGCGCCGAAATGTCACCAGTTCGCAGAGCCACTGACTTGCCCAAGGAATCCGTGAAGACAAGTCGATCACTGATTCCTGCCACTCGCCAAACCACGCCTGCTTGAGTAGAGGAATTGCGAATGAATCCGCCCAGTCCATCTACGGCCCTGGCAAGTTGCGTGTCCACTGGATTCTTCATGAAGAGATATTTGATCCCGTAGCCTGCCAGAACCTTGCTGCTGTTGATTCCCGTTCCGTCAACAATTTCCCGGACTGCCATTTCAACATCGGCAGAGTTGGTCGGTGCTAGATCAGGATCACCCAGCACGGCGTCACTTTCTCGGGCTATAAAGAATGAGAAAGTCACTGTCTTTCCATGGGAAATATTTCGCAGCACCAAAGTCTTTACTCCTGGGGTGACGGCCAGGAATGGTGGCAAGATCGAAGATTGGTTGGCATGAACAGGTGATTTCGCCCCCGCTGCAAAGACCCAAGCTGAAGCTGAAAGGCTGTAAACCAATGTGCCCGCTATTGCGAGGCCGGCGAGTATGTGACGGTAGTGAAATCTGACATTTGCCAGTTTTTGGCGTAATCCGTTGAGAATTACGACACCTGCACAAAGGGCAGCGATTGTCGCATATGCCAACAAAGTGCCAGTCCAGAGTGGCTCGCTGTTGGCACTTGAGTGTCCCGAAATTGAAAGAACACTCAGGAACGTTGCGATGACGAGAAAGAAGAGACCGACTTCAGCGAACTTGCGTGCCATGCCCGAGGACAAACTAGCGATGATCAAGACAAGTGTTACAGGGCTGATAACCCACCAAGGAATGGATCCGGGCCCACCTGGATTTGCCAGGAATGCAAGATTTGGCCCACCTCCTTGAAGAAGGAGACCTGGCTCAAGCAAGAAGCGACTTGGATGGACGAGGGCTTCAAAGGACCAAGGTAGACAGAGAAGGAACGGGGTGAATATCAGAATCGCTCTCTTGCTTAACCGAGTTAAAAGGAGAGCCCGATCCGGACGAATCCGTTGGTCTTGAATATCGCGAATGAGTCCGACAAAGTAGATCAGCACTATTCCGATATAGGCAGGCAAACTAAAAGCAGTCAGCGCGCCAACGAGAAGGCTGAAACCAAAAATCGTGCGCCATCGAAGATCCTCAATCTTCTTCATCCGGCTGAGGAAACTCACCAGACGCGGTCCAATCATCAGAGCCGCGATCGTGCCAAGCCGGCCGGAATTTATCGCCGCCACCGCCACCGGGGAAAGCGCATAAGCAATGCTCGCGCCAACTACTAGCCATGAGTTCTGGGAGAGTTTTCGCAGCAACGAGTACATCGACCACATGAAAAGGAGAGGCGCTACCCAGAACAGGAAGACGACAAGGGCAAATGCTTTTCCAAGAAATATGGTTGAGAGCAGAGCCAGAATGAAAATCCATGTGGGAGTAGCCGCGGAGCTTCCCATTCCTATCTGGTGCCATGACTCGCCATAACGACTCCATAAATCACTAGCCCCAATGGGCGTACTCGGAAGGGCTCCACCAACGAGTGAGCCGTAACGATGGCTTGACCACATGGAGGTAATGGTGATGAGGAAAAGCACTCCTGAGATTTCAGGACGCAAAAATGCAGAGCGCCAATAACTCGTCGTTGCAGGAGCAAGTAGATCCTCGTCAGCCGTCGGAGCATCAAGGGCGCCGGAAAACTCTGGTGCTGGCGGCAGAAGGCTCTGTCGAATCCCTTCGCTAGCGCGCAGAATTCCGAGGCGGAGTTGGGACCATCGTGGAGGAATGTAAACGGAGACGACGCGCGCAGAAATGAGGCGGTGTTTTCGTCGGAATTTCCGCGCTTCCAGAAGCATGCCGGGCCGGATTATCAATAGGGCAACAGCTAGAACTTCGTCCGAGGCGTAGCCCGGAAGTTTGGCCAAGAAATATCCCGCGGCGCGCATCATCGCACTTGCCAGAAGTTGAATCGCTAGCCAAGGAAGCAACCACCATGAGGAATTCGTCAGGAGGACATAGGCAGCATTGCGTCGATCCAGAATCAAAGGACGTCGGAAGACTCCGCTTTTGACATCGAGTTTGCGACGCTCGGATGCAGCCGCTTCGGCGTGGAAGGCCACCGCCTCTGTAACCGCAATGACTTTATGTCCGGCCACATGTGCACGCCATCCCAGGTCAACGTCATCGCGGAAAAGTGTCAGGTTCGGATCAAAGCCGCCAAGTTCTTCAAATACTTCACGACGTATCAACATTCCGGCCGTACTCACGGAGAGGACTTCGCGAATTCCATCGTGTTGACCCTGGTCGTACTCGTGCGCCTCCAGGCCCGTCCAACGAGCTCCGTTATTGGCAATGCTCACGCCCGCTTCGAGAAGATGCGTGCGGTCATACCAGCCACGCAATTTGGGTCCGGCAATTGCGACATGAGGCCGATCTTCAACTGCATTTAACAGGGCTTCGAGAGCACCAGGTTGAGGAGCACAGTCGTCATGGATCAACCAAATCCATTCATTCTCACCAGATCGCGCCGGCAAAGTTTCTAAGCCAGCAGAGACTGCCACACCAAAGCCGGTATCACGAGGCAGAGAAACAGAAGCCACCCGGGCGTTTTTTAGGAGTTTAAGCGATGCATCCTGGGAACCCGTATCTACGGCCAGAGTGTGATCAATTGGTCGGGTCTGGGATGCCAACGAGGCCACCACTTCGGGTAGCCATATCGCGCCATCATGAACGACGAGTATTGCCGTGACGTGATGGCTGCTGAATGCGGAGTCAGCCACTGAGACTGCCCGTCCGCGCTTTAGGCGGGACGACGCTTAATGCGACGACGTTCGCGTTCGGATAAACCGCCCCAGATTCCAAATCGCTCGTCATGGGCAAGGGCGTAATCCAAGCATTCGCTGCGGACATCACAGGACATGCATACTCGCTTTGCCTCACGAGTTGAACCGCCCTTCTCAGGAAAGAAGGCTTCGGGGTCGGTTTGGGCACAAAGTGAGCGCTCCTGCCATGAAAGTTCAACGGTATCGCCGCTGATGAGTTGGATGTTGGGACCATCAGGTCGAATATCTGACATTCCTACACTCCTCAATATTCTATCTTGCCTAGACTTGCCATTGCCTGTCATCCACTTGGAAAACTCTTCTCGGAAGGCGCGCAGGCGCATATCCAATAAGTGAATTACACGCGTGTAAGTCGTTTAAGTCAAGTCATTTTTCGCCTTTACCTGCATTTAATTTCACGCTATAAGGGCAGAAGACTCGTAATCTCCTCTGTCGAAATATAAGAATCGTGCACATTTAACTTGCCCGACACATTTGTACCTGCGGCCACGAATGATTTGCGGATATGTGCACCTGCTAAAACCTTCGCACCATCACAAATAATTGAGCCGTCCACTATTGCCCCGACCCCGATGTGAGCAGCACGACCGATGGCTGATCCCCCGGTGATGATTGCCCCTGGATCGATGATTGCCCCTTCATGTGCCACGTAATCCTGCGATCTATGTACGAGGGCTACCCCGTCCAAGACCGCCGAATTCGCAGTATTTCGCACGACATCTATCGAGCCCTGCAAGAGCGCCGCGGGTGTGCCGATATCGATCCAGTAAGAATCGTCCACCATGCCATAAAGCGCCCTACCTTGATCTACCAATTCAGGGAAGACTTCGCGTTCAATGCTGACAACTTTTCCTGCAGGAATTCGATCGATTACTCTCGAATTAAAGACGTAGCACCCGGCATTAATAGTGTTGGCAACTGGGTTTTCCATCTTCTCAAGAAAAGCCGCTACCCGACCATCCTTATCAATAGGGACGCATCCGTAGGCCCGCGCATCGGCCACATGAGTCAAATGCATCGTGACGTCAGCATCCAAGGATTCGTGCATCTGGATCTGACGGGTTAGGTCATGGGAACTCAGCACATCACCATTGACGATGACTATGGATTCATCCCTTGTGAGCAGTTGCGCCGCATTTCTGATTGCGCCACCGGTGCCTAGGGGCTCCTCTTCCACGGCATATTGAAGATGCATTCCCCATCGTGATCCATCCCCGAAATAAGGGATGAAAACATCGGATAAGTAGGAGGTCGCCAGAACCAAGGAGGTGATACCTGCCCGCCTAGCTGTCACCAATTGATGTTCGGTGACGGGCAAGCCAGCAACTGGCAGCATCGGCTTTGGAACGTTGCGGGTCAGCGGCATTAATCGAGTACCAAATCCACCGACGAGAAGAATTGCTTGCGCCATAGTTTGTTGAGTCTACTTAGGTTCACTACCCGTAGAAACAGGGCGATCTGCCGCCTGACTGTATTGGGACCACGATCCTGGGAAGAGGCGCCCTGGGGCAAAGCCGGCCAATTCCATGGAAAGCAGATTGTGACAGGCCGTCACACCAGAGCCGCAATAGGAAATGACGGATTTGCCGTTTCCGACTCCAGCTTCAACAAAGCGTTGACGCAGGACAGGTACTGGCAAAAAAGTGCCGTCGGGATTGAGGTTCTCTCGACATGGAATATTGATAGCACCCGGGATATGACCGGCGCGCGGATCCACCGGTTCGTTCTCGCCTTGGTAACGGTCGCGGTTGCGGGCATCGAGAACGACATTCCTCGCATCGCTTGCGTCATCAATCGTGGCTATGCGAGATTGCGGCCACAAGCGTGTTGAAAACTTAGCAATGACCGGCTTCACGGAACAAGCTTCTAACTCCCCTTTAAAGTTCTGCAATCCTCCATCCAAAAGTGCGGCACTTTCGCCCAGAGTGCGCAGCATCCACACTAAACGCGCTGCGATGACGCCGCCGGCATCGTCATATGCCACAACAGTGGCGCCATCGCCTATTCCATTGCGTGACATCTCTTCAGCAAAAAGCGCAGGCGTCGGAAGCGGATGCCGACCAAGGCCCTGGCCACCATGGCCGGCAAGAGAATTTTCAAGATCAATAAAAACAGCGCCAGGAATATGTCCTTCTTCGTATGCATCGCGTCCTGAACGACCG
>JANXZB010000066.1 GCA_025355765.1 Actinomycetes bacterium | reverse complement strand
TTCACCGCCTCCCAAGTTCTAGTAGCTTCCCGTTCGGAACTACGTACAAGAACTCCTGCAGTTTCAAGTTGTTTCATTGCTTCACCGACTGCAGCTTTTGTTCGAGAAGTGGCAGCTACAGCAATTGGAACATTGATTATTGGATAGCCTGGAAGAAACTCAATAATTTTCCAAGCAGCAGCATCCGACCGTGGATTGGCCGAATTGGTCAGCAGTTTTCTCCATTCTTTTTGGAGAATCTCCACTTCTCCGATGTAGGCCGCGGCCAACAAGGCCGATTGGGCTGCTGCTGCAACAAATGTTGTAAACCAATCGGAAGTGTCGCCCTCTCGGAATTTGGTCAATCCACGTATATAGCGATTTTTGTCCGAGGCTAAAACAATGCTTATAGGGGGTACATACTGTGGGGTCATTCCTCGACGACGCAAGCTCACGTGCACCAACGCTCTGCCTGTTCTGCCATTGCCATCATGAAAAGGATGAATCGTTTCGAATTGCGCGTGGATTAGTGCGGCCTGAATAATTGGTGGCAAGAAATCTTCGTTCATTGCCGAACATAGATCGGACATGAGCCTGGGTACTTCTTCAGGTGGCGGCGGAACAAAATCGGCGCCACACGGGTTGTAGTCATTGCCTCCGATCCAATTTTGCTCGGTCCGGATTAATCCTGCGACGTGATTATTACTGGCAGATTCCATCAAGATCTTGTGAATCTCGATGATGTTCTCTATTTCCATTGTTGTTGCGGTGCTGGCATGCTCGATTGCCAACTCCATCGCGTTTATGTTTCCTAGGATTTCGCGTGCGGTATTGCCTGTTTTGCCTCCTCTTTCGAGTTTGGCTTCTGCTCGTGCAAGATCCCGGGCATCTACCTGCATCCCTTCAAGCTTGGAAGATGCAATGGACTCTGAACGCAGAAGGAGGCGAGCCAGCGGAACTAGAGCAGGAAGTGCCCGTGAATTTAATTGATGGATTGCCGTTTCAGCCTCAGAGACGATCCCACTTAGTTCACTTGAGAGCGGTTCGGCGAAGTTGACTAGATCCTCTGGAATGTACGCCTCGTAATGACAGGCTTTTCGGTATCGTGGTGGCGCGTACTGCTCCGGACTGTATTCCCAGGTCCGGCGAATGAATCTTCCCCGCATAACCCGCGCCCCTATCTAGACTTCAGTGTGGTTTGCCACTTAAACTATACTCAGTAGTGGGTCACAGTATAGTTTAGCACTTAACCTATACTCATTGGGATTCATAGTATGGGTTAATATCTAAACTATACTCAAAACGAAATCTAGTGTGGGCTAAATCCAGGAGAACCCGGAAAGAGGAGCCAGATGCCTGGCGTAAACATTTCACAGTCTGAGGCTGAAGAGCGCTCGAAGTACCTATCTATTGATAGCTACGACGTCACGCTCAAGATCATCCCGGGACAAGAAACCTTCTACTCCAAATCGATGGTCCATTTCTCCTGCAACGAGCCAGGCATCGACACCTTCATCGACGCCCCAGCTAAGCGAGTTATCTCAGCAACCCTCAACGGCATTGCCATCGACGTCTCCAACTTCGACGGCGAAACCATCTTCTTGAAAAATCTCACTGCAGAGAACGAACTCGTCATCGAACTCGATTCGATCTTCTCCAAGAACGGTGAAGGTCTTCAATACTCAGTCGATCCTGCCGACCAGGAGATCTACTTGTACTCACAATCTGCTCCCGCACTTACTCGGCACATGTACGCATGTTTTGATCAGCCAGATCTAAAGGCGACCTTTACTCTCACGGCAACTGTCCCCAATCATTGGGAGGCAATTTCAAATAGCCCAGTCGAATCAAAGACTCCTGCGGGCGCTGATTCCACCAGATGGAAATTTCTCCCCACCCTTAGAATCTCGACTTATGTAACCGCTTTCATTGCCGGTCCATATCACCATGTGCATGATGACTACATCGGCGAGAAGAAGATCCCTCTTGGCATCTACTGCCGAAAATCTCTAGCGCAGTATCTCGACCACGAGAAAATTTTCACTGTCACGAAACAGGGTTTCAAATACTTCGAGAAAGTATTTGGTCTCGCCTATCCATTTGAAAAATACGACCAGATTGCTGTCGTCGACTACAACTGGGGCGCCATGGAGAACGTCGGCGCTGTGACATTCAAGGAAGAACTCTTCGTCTATCGGAGCAGAGTGACCGAGCGGCTCTATAAGTACCGCGCCAACACGATCCTCCACGAGATGTCGCACATGTGGTTTGGGAACATGGTCACCATGCAATGGTGGAACGACGTCTGGCTCAATGAATCCTTCGCCGAATGGGCCTCTTATACGGCGACTCAAGAAGCCACTGAATATAAAGACATCTGGACTGAATTCAATGCACGCAGGAAGACATGGGCGCTCCGCCAAGATCAAATGTCGTCAACCCACCCGATCGCAGTAGATGTGAAAGATATCGACACCGCAAATAACAATTTCGATGGAATCACCTATGCCAAGGGCGCATCAGTCCTTATGCAGTTAGTGGCATATGTCGGGCGTGACAACTTCATCAGGGGATTGCAGAAATATTTCGCAAGGCACGCCTACAAGAACGCCACCCTTGCAGACTTGTTGGGCCCGCTAGAAGTAACCAGTGGACGAGACCTAAAAGCATGGTCGGCCACCTGGCTTGAAACCGCAGGCGTTAACACTTTGCGCCCTTCTCTAAAGATTGTCGATGGCATTTATACGGGTGTCGGAATCATTCAAGAAGCACCGACTATGCCCATCGGCTCAACGCAACTTCGTCCTCACCGAATGGCGATCGGCCTCTACGACATGCGACACGGCGTCATTCTTCGACGCAAGACCGTCGAACTAGATGTCACGGGGTCCCTCACCCATGTCCCTGAATTGATTGGCGAGAAGGAGGCCGATTTGGTCCTCCTCAACGACGGCGACATGACGTACGCGAAAATCAGATTCGATGATCACTCCCTCGACACCTTGAAGAAGCACCTCGGCGCGATCGGTGATTCCCTAGCCCGCGCACTGTGTTCTAGCGCCGCATGGGACATGCTGCGCGACGCGGAGATCTCCACTACCGACTTCGTCGACATCGCCCTTGCCGGCTTGCCCGGCGAAACCGATATCACCGTCGTCTCGCAGATCACCGAGCGCCTTGAAACTACGGTCGATCAGTATTCGCATTCATCAGTGAGAGATTCGCTGAGATCTCGAGTGGCAACCGGACTTGAAGCATTAATGAATTCAGCCGAAGCTGGAAGTGATCATCAACTTCAATTCGCGCGCGCTTTTGCGACCATGGCAACTACGGCTGAACAAAATCACAGAATCGAATCCGTTCTCAAAGGAGAACTTGCAGGACTCGCCCTTGATCCAGATTTGCGCTGGCACCTGATCTGCGCACTAGCCGGGCGAGGATTAGTTACTCGTACCGAACTGGATGCCGAGCTGAAGAAAGATGCCTCCACTTTGGGCGAGCTTAGTCATCTTCGCGCCATTGCCTCGCTACCAACTGCCGAAGATAAAGCAAAGGCGTGGGCGCAGATCGCAAGTGAGGAAACTTCCAATGCAAATCGGGTTGCACTGATCAATGGATTCAACGGCCCGCTACATCGTGAACTCATCGAGACTTATGTAGACACTTACTTCGAATTAGTGATGGTCATGTCGACTCGCAAATCATTGGAGGCCACGACGCGATTTACTCAGTATGCCTTCCCGATTTATGTGACAACTAAGGAGACCCTCGATAAGGCCAATCATTGGCTCGATGTCACAGGCAAAGACTCATCTCCAGGACTGCGACGCCTAGTTGCAGAAGGTCGAGATGCACTCGCTCGCGCTCTTAAGGTGCAATCGAAGATCTAATCCCAAAAGTTTGCATCTATTCATTGCATATCTCCTTGCTATGCAATGAATCTTGTGGATAACACTTAGTTTTCAATAGGGATTTCCTCCATTGTGGCGCTCGTCACTTCGTTTTAAAGTGGTACCACTCATCCCCGGAGGCACAATGACTGCATACGACGCATCACAGGATTACTGGTCCGATAATCCGACGCGCCTTGGGAGGTCCTCCTTTCAAGTGGAAATGGACGAAGCAATCGCAGCCGTTGGTCAAAGAATCCGCACTGATCGACGCCATGCCCGCAATCGTTTTTTAGGCTTTATTCTTGCCAACCTTTTGGTCTGGCCGATGGTTATGTACATCGGTTTCCAAATTTCTCATTCACATTCTCCATCTGTATCCAAGACCCTCTTGGTCACCTCCGGGGCCGCGGCGATGAATGCAGAAGGTTTGATCGCCGCCGTTGTCGTTCAAGGCAGACCCGTTTTCTGGCTCAATCGTTTATCCGGCGATACATACTCGGAGAACAGTGCGACCCCTGGGGTTGATGTCATCTCCTATCTTCCAGAGAATGCGACACCCCAATTTGCAAACCAATTAGACCTCGTGATCAATACCTATAAAGATAGCAATGTCTACAAGGAGCAGCTTCGCCCGCTATCTGCAACAGCCGATACTACGGTCGAAAATGTTGGAGGCGTAACCGTTACGTATAACCCGGCCTCGCCAGATCACTCTGTGATCTCTTTCAAATCCAGACGACAGATCGTTGCCATTACCTACCCTGGATTCCAAAGTGTTTCAACTCTTGTCATGGACGCACAGAACTTAGAACCTATTAAATAATTCAGTTCCCGTCCCATTTGGAAAGTTCTTCTTCAAAAGGATCCAAGCCCATAGGTCCAAGGCGAAGTGCGAAAGCATGGAACTTCTTCAAAGAGAATCTATCCCCGATACGTTTCTTCGCATTTTCACGCGCATTCATCCAGACTCTCTCGCCTACCTTGTACGAAATAGCCTGACCGCCGATTCCTAGATATCGATCAATCTCACTCTTCGCGAAATCCTCTTCAAGTAGAGCGTGGGTCATCAATAATTCAACTGCGGATTCGTAGTTCCACACCTTGCCATTGAGATCTTCGTAACCCAAGTGCAGGCCGATATCTACGACAACGCGAACTGCTCGCCATGCCTGCGCGGACAGATGGCCCATCTCTAACCCCGGGTCTTTAAATGCCCCAAGTTCGTCCATAAAACGCTCGGCATACAAAGCCCATCCTTCGCCATGACCGCTAGTCCAGGCCTCGGTCCGTTGAAAGCGAGTCAATCGATCCTTCTCGATAATCACCGTTGCAGATTGCAGATGATGACCGGGGACTGCCTCGTGGTACCACATCGTTGGAATTCGCCACCAATGGAAGACGTTCTTGCCCTGCGTCGGGAACCATGTAGTCCCAGGCCGTGAGAGGTCCTCGCTCGGAGATTGGTAATACGGAGCTGCGGCGCTGCCCTCTGGAGCCAGGCGCGCGTCGCAGAATTTAATCCGCTCATCGATGTCGAAATAGACCCCGTCCATCTGCGCCGTTGCCTCTTCCGTGAATTCCTTCAACATCTCAATCAGCACATCAGATCCTTGGACCAAGTACTTCGGATCCCGATCTAGGAATTCAGCGACCTCCTTCAAAGACTTAACCCCTGGCTTGATCTGTTCTGCCACTTCCCACATCCGCTTGTTGATCCGCGTGAGGTCGTTCAAACCCCACTCATACGTGTTCCTTAAATCAAGATCGGCGCCCGTGTAATGCCTTGCCCAGACTGAATACCTTGCGGCACCTAAACCATCTGCTTCCACGGCGTCTGGTAAGTAAACATTTTTTAACCACTCACCCAATTCACCGGCGGATGCATCCGCTGAAGTTGCGGCAGTGTGAAGTTCTGGATATTTAATCTCAGGATCAATCCTCTTTGCGAGTCCCACGTATGCGCCTTTCGAGAA
>JANXZB010000061.1 GCA_025355765.1 Actinomycetes bacterium | reverse complement strand
TCCTCTCAGGTGATTCTGTTCTAGAATTGCCGAGCCCCCTCCCGATTTGGGATATGGGGCTTATTGGCATTTGAAGGTGAGGTCGCAACGATGCGGGGATTACTGCCTGCTCTTTCTGCCTCGAAGGATATCAGCGATGCCATATCTGCCACAGGGTCATTAGTTGCTCCTGCCTCGATCTACCCGTTTCTCATTGCGTTAAGGGCGCAAGAACGCCCGCTGATCGTTGTCACGTCATCTAGTCGTGGAGCAGAGGATCTCGCCAGCGAACTTCGCACCCTTCATGAGAACGTCTTCGAATTTCCGGCGTGGGAGACCCTGCCCCACGAGCGCTTGAGCCCGCGAAGTGACACGGTGGCCAAGCGAATCCACGTCCTTTATGAGATGGAGAAACAGCGTCGCGACGGCATTTCCACACATCCGATCATCGTCACTCCTTCGCGCGGGCTGATCCATCGCTTTATCGCAGACCTCGCGAAATCTCCGTTGATGGAGTTGGAGATCGGCCAAGAAATTGGACTGGAGACTCTGGTCAACCACCTCTCTGCGTTGGCGTACACGAGAACTGATCTTGTCGAGCGTCGTGGGGATTTCGCAGTCCGCGGGGGAATCGTCGACATCTTCTTGCCACTGTCAGATCACCCAGTCCGCGTGGACTTCTTTGGTGATGAGATTGAAGAGCTGAGTTATTTCGAAGTGGCAGACCAGCGAACCATTCGACCCGCCATCGGTGCGTTGCATATCTACCCGTGCCGCGAACTCTTATTGACGCAAAGTGTCAGAGAGCGGGCATTGAAGATCCCCGCGAAATATCCGGCGGCGAAAGAGATCTGCGAACGCTTGGCCGAGGGAATCATCACCGAAGGCATGGAGTCGTTAATTCCATTACTCGTTGATGACCAGCAGAGCATTTTGGAACGAGCCTTACCGGATACCGAGGTCATCTTCATCGAGCAAGAACGGATCCGTTCGCGCTCTGCAGATTTACTTGCAACGAACGAGGAATTCTTGGCCGCCTCATGGTCCAACGCCGCATTCGGTGGAGCGGCGCCGCTCTATGACGGGCAAGAGACCTATTTGGCATGGGATGAGATTCAAGAGCAACTGAGTGATCTTTCAATTCCCTCGCGAAACTACAGTCCATTCGGCAGTGACTTGGAAGAGGATGTAATTTTCCTGGACTGCACGCCCATCGAGCCGATGCGTGGCAACACCGAGCGAGCAGTAGAAATTATCAGCGAATCCCTGCTGCACAATCACTCCGTCGTCTTCTCTGCCCTTGGCTCTGGTATGGCCGAGCGTTTTGCCGACATTTTCAGAAACGCTGACCTGCCGGTACGGATGGTCTCTGAAATCGCCAGCCAGCCAGTGCACGGCACTGTTTATGTGACGACCTCAAAGATTAGCCACGGCTTCTTATCTCACGCGGCCTCCCTTCTTTTCATGACCGAGAGAGATCTGTCGGGGCACAAGGGAAGCGGAAAAGACGGGGACGCCCTTCCCTCAAGGCGAAAGGCGGCCATTGATCCTCTTGAATTGAAAGCAGGGGATTACGTCGTCCACGAACAGCACGGCATCGGTCGCTACATCGAACTAGTGCATAGAACTATTGGCACAATCACTCGCGAATACTTAGTTATTGAGTACGCATCGGCAAAGCGCGGACAGCCTGGCGATCGCGTATTTGTACCGACTGATTCATTGGAACAGGTAAGCAAGTACGTTGGCGGGGAAGCTCCGACCGTGCACCGAATCGGCAGCGGTGATTGGCAGAAGGCGAAAGGTCGCGCACGCAAAGCAGTGCGTCAAATCGCGGGTGAATTAATCCGCCTTTATGCAGCGCGTACGAGTACGCCGGGCTATGCCTTCTCACCTGATACCCCGTGGCAGAGGGAACTCGAAGATGCCTTCTCTTACATCGAGACTCCCGATCAGCTTTCGACAATCGAGGAAGTAAAGCGCGACATGGAAAAGCCCTACCCGATGGACCGCATCATCTGCGGCGACGTTGGATACGGAAAGACCGAGATCGCAATTCGCGCGGCTTTCAAGGCGGTACAGGACGGCAAGCAGGTTGCAGTCCTTGTGCCAACGACGCTTCTAGTTCAGCAACATTCGGCGACTTTCACTGAGAGGTATTCAGGATTTCCCGTGCGAGTAGCCGGTCTTTCGCGCTTCAACAGTGCAAAGGAGAGCAAGGAGATATTGAAGGATCTGGAAGGAGGATCCGTCGATGTCATCATCGGGACTCATCGCTTACTCTCGCAAGATGTCGTGTTTAAGGATTTAGGCCTTGTCGTTGTTGATGAAGAGCAGCGCTTTGGTGTCGAGCAGAAGGAATCCCTGAAGAAATTACGTACATCCGTTGATGTTTTGGCGATGTCGGCAACGCCAATTCCCAGAACTCTTGAGATGGCAGTAACTGGAATCCGCGAGATGTCGACGATTACGACCCCGCCGGAGGAGCGCCATCCGATCTTGACCTACGTAGGGCCTAGCGAGGATGCGCAGATCAGCGCGGCAATCAGGCGCGAGCTATTGCGTGATGGCCAAGTCTTCTACATTCACAACCGCGTCGAGTCGATCGACCAGGCCGCATCGAAATTGCAGACTCTGATCCCTGAGGCGCGCATCCGCGTCGCTCATGGGCAGATGGGCGAGCACATGCTCGAAGACGTCATTCTGGGATTCTGGAACCGCGACTTCGATGTGCTGGTCTGTACAACAATTGTTGAGAGCGGCCTTGATATTTCCAACGCGAACACATTGATCGTTGAACGCTCTGATCGTTTCGGTCTTTCGCAACTTCACCAGTTGCGTGGACGCGTTGGCCGAGGGCGCGAGCGCGCTTACGCCTACTTCTTGTATCCGCAGGATCAACCATTGTCCGAAGTCGCAATTGATCGCTTGAAGACGATTGCCGCGAACACCGACTTGGGCTCAGGGATGCGCGTTGCGTTGAAGGATCTAGAAATTCGCGGTGCCGGCAATCTTCTCGGCGGGGAACAGTCCGGACACATCGCCGATGTTGGTTTTGATCTCTACATGCGCATGGTCGGTGAGGCAGTGGCCGACTATAAGTCGGGTTACATGGAAGTTGATGAGAAGAACCTCGAGTGCAAGGTTGAACTTCCGATCAACGCGCATTTGTCCGATCAATATGTTCCGGGGGAGAGAATCCGCCTTGATCTGTATCGCCGTTTGGCCGATGCCGCATCGGGGTCAGTGGTCGATGAGATCCGCGATGAGCTGATCGATCGCTTCGGGGCCCTGCCTGAGGAGGCGGAGGCTTTACTGAAAGTTGCACAATTACGAGCCTTGGCGAAGTCACTCAAACTCACCGAAGTCGTCCTGCAGGGCAAGCATTTGCGCCTAGGACCTGTGAAATTGCCTGAATCCATGCAGTTGCGCCTGACTCGTCTCTACCCAGGTTCCCTCTACAAAACCGCCACCAACACGGTTCTGGTGACATTGCCGACGGCCTCGGCGTGGGTGCCGTCATCTGGCGCCACTGACATGGTGGATACTTCTCTTCTGACGTGGGCCACCGAGGCCATTGAGAATCTTGTGGTTCCAACGACGCCAATGAAAGCGAGCAAGACGTGAAGAGAGTTATTGCCCTAATTACCGTAGCCAGCGGCTTATTGCTCGCTGGTTGCTCGCAGGTTGGTGCGGCTGCAACAGTTGGCTCGACCAAGATCACGCAGGCGACAGTGCAGAAGAGCATTGACGGAATCATCGCCGAGCGCACCAAGGTGGATACGACCGGGATGCAACTAATAACTGGCGCAGAACTCAACCGCAGCCAACTTCGCTTTCACTTGATCGCCATCCTTTTAGGTGCAGTTGCATCCGATGAGAAGATCACCATCACCAAGGCTGATATCGACACACGTCGCGCCACAATCATCACCCAGCTAGGCGGCGAGGCAAAACTTCCAAAGGCACTTGTTGGTGCCTCAATCGCATCTGCTGATTTCCCTGAGTACCTTCAGTTGATCTTGCAGTCAGAGAAGATCGCGCAATACGAAGCCGCACATGGTGTTGCGCAAGCTGCCACCGGAACTGCCATCCAGAAGTTGGTTGTGGCAAAGGCCGCCGCATTGAAGGTGACCGTCAATCCTCAGTATGGCAAATGGGATGCAGCAACTGGCGACGTCGTTGCCTCTGATGCAGCAAGCCCAGCAGTGAGTGCAAGCCCAAGCGCCTCCGCAACTCCGTGACCTCTTCTCACTTGCAACAACTCGTTGCGGTGATGGATCGACTCCGTTCACCCGGCGGATGTCCTTGGGATGCCGAGCAGACTCATGAATCGTTGGTTAAATTCCTGTTGGAAGAGTCTTACGAATTCATCGAAGCCGTAGAGACGCAAGATCGCCAAGCAATGCGCGAGGAACTCGGCGATGTATTGCTGCAGGTCTATTTCCATGCACGTATGGCAGAGGAACACCCAACCGACCCGTTCTCGATTGAAGATGTTGCCCAGACGGTTGCAGAGAAATTGGTCAGACGTCACCCGCATGTATTTGCCGATGCCGAAGATCTATCCAGCGATCAAGTTCTCGAGAACTGGGAAGCACTCAAAGCGATTGAGAAGGGGCGCACTTCTGCCGTTGACGGCGTTCCGTTAAACCAGCCAGCCATTGCCCTGGTTGCGAAATTGCTCTATCGCGCCGAGAAAAATCGTTTGAAGTTAGAACTGCCATCGAAGATTCACGAGCCGGAAGCGGCAACCCCGCAGGCCGTGGGTGAAGTACTGCTGGCCACGATTTCGTGGGCAAGTGAACACGGCGTCGATCCCGAAGGTGCGCTGCGACTTGTGGCACGCGAATTGGCGGCTCAAATAGCCAAAATTGAAAGCACGGTAGGATAAACCCGCAATCAACGAAGACTTGCACTTTTATCACACACTTAAGAATTAAATTAAGAGGAGATACACAGTGGCCATCATTGAAGCTCTTGGAGCTCGCGAGATTCTGGATTCGCGTGGAAACCCAACCGTGGAAGTAGAAATCGCACTGGAAGATGGCACGCAGGCGCGCGCCGCTGTCCCAAGTGGGGCATCTACCGGCGCTTTCGAAGCGGCCGAACTTCGCGATGGCGGCAAGCGCTATGGCGGTAAAGGCGTTGAGAACGCAGTGAACTTCGTGCTGGATGAGATTGCACCAGCCGTCATCGGTTACGACGCGCAAGATCAGCGCCTCATCGATGACGAGATGATCACCCTTGATGGAACTCCAAACAAATCCCGCCTTGGCGCAAATGCGATCCTTGGGGTATCACTTGCCGTTGCAAAGGCTGCCGCCGATAGCGCCGACCTATCGCTCTTTCGCTACTTAGGTGGACCAAACGCACACGTACTGCCAGTTCCAATGATGAACATCCTCAACGGCGGCGCGCATGCAGATACCAACGTAGATATTCAAGAATTTATGATCGCGCCGATTGGTGCAGAGTCATTCAAAGAGGCCCTCAGATGGGGCGCAGAGATTTACCACGGTTTGAAATCTGTGCTCAAGTCACGCGGCTTGGCGACAAGCGTTGGCGATGAGGGTGGCTTTGCTCCCAACCTTGAGAGCAACCGCGCTGCCCTTGATCTGATCATGGAAGCGATTGTTCTTGCCGGACTTGAGCCTGGCAAAGATGTCGCCTTGGCAATGGATGTTGCCGCAACCGAATTCCATAAGGCTGGCAAGTACACCTTCGAAGGCGCGCAGAAGTCATCATCTGATCTGATCGCCTACTACGCCGAACTCGTTGCCTCCTACCCATTGGTCTCGATTGAAGATCCACTAGATGAAGAGGACTGGACCGGTTGGGCGCAGATGACCTCCGAACTCGGCTCCAAGGTGCAGATCGTCGGAGATGACCTCTTCGTCACCAATCCAGTGCGCCTTTCGCGCGGAATCGCGGGACTGAATGCGAACGCACTGCTTGTGAAGGTCAACCAGATCGGAACACTTTCTGAAACGTTCGATGCAGTGGAGATGGCACACCACGCCAATTTCCGTACGATGATGAGCCACAGATCAGGTGAGACTGAAGATACTTTCATCTCCGACCTTGCCGTTGCAGTTAACAGCGGGCAGATCAAGACCGGCGCACCTGCCAGATCCGAGCGCGTTGCCAAGTACAACCAGCTTCTTCGCATTGAAGAAGAGTTGGGCCACGGCGGTTTCTACGCAGGCGCCACTGCTTTCCCACGCTTTAAGGCATAGAGCTCAGCTAGACAATGTCGACGACTCGATCCTCCAGGAAGGGTCCCTCCAGAACGAAGGGCTCTGGACGATCGATGTCGTTGATGCTGGTTCTTTTTCTGCTCACATGGATGTTGGCGCCGCCGAGTCAGCGATTCTTCGCTCAACGAGCGCAAATCAACGCGGTAAAAGCCGAAGTTGCGGCCAATAATCAAGCCCTGACTGAAGCCGCCCGACAGTTGCAACTCTGGGCAGAGCCCGACTACATCAAGACGCAGGCGCGCGAGCGACTCCATTTTGTTCTGCCCGGTGAGCGCCAATACATTGTCACTGACACAACGGAGCCGCAGGTGACGACCACGACTGCCGTCTCGAAAGATCTTCCGAGCGGGCTTCCTTGGTACAACCGTTTGATCTCATCAATCACAGAAGTCGGCGCTAAATGAGAAGTGCAACACACGCTGACCTGGAATGTATTCAAGAACAATTGGGTCGGCGGCCCAGAAATGTCCATGCCATCGCATATCGCTGTCCGTGCGGAAACCCCGCCGTTGTGGAGACTCCTCCTCGTCTTGCAGATGGCACGCCCTTTCCCACTTTTTACTATGCAACGTGCCCGAAACTCACGAGTGCAATATCAACTCTGGAATCAAGCGGTCTGATGGTTGATATGAACCGCCGCTTGGCAAGTGATCCTGAATTGGCCGGTGCGTACGCCGCCGCACACGAGAAATACATTGCAGACCGTGATGCTCTCGGAATTCATGTCGAGGAGATCGACAATATTTCAGCCGGCGGAATGCCAGATCGCGTGAAGTGTCTGCATTCGTTAGTTGCACACTCTCTTGCGGCGGGCCCTGGAGTAAATCCATTGGGCGATGAAGCACTGGCAATGTTGCCCAAGTGGTGGCTGGATTCGCCGTGCGGATCGGAGAAAGACGAATGAGAGTTGCAGCCTTTGATTGCGGAACCAATTCGCTGCGCTTGTTGATCGCCGACATCGAAGGTAAATCCTTTCGCGAAGTCTTCCGAGGCATGGAGATCGTCCGCCTCGGACAGGGCGTGGATAAGACCGGTGCGTTCCATCCCGATGCGATTGCTCGCACTTTTGCCGGTGTAGATATGTTTGTGAACGAACTTCGCCGCAGGGGAGTCGAGAAGATCCGCTTCTGCGCGACAAGTGCCACAAGGGATGCCAAGAACCGCGACCTTTTTCTGGAAGGCGTTCACGCGAGATTAGGTGTTTATCCAGAGGTAATAACGGGGGATGAGGAAGCCGCGCTCTCCTTTCAGGGCGCATCCCGCGAACTCAATATCAGCGATGCCCCCTTTCTTGTCGTTGATATTGGCGGCGGATCAACGGAATTCGTCTTCGGCAGCGAAATGGTGGAGGCCGCCAAGAGCGTCAATATCGGATGCGTGCGGATGTCAGAGCGCCACTTCCATACCGATCCGCCCAGCGTGGCAGAAATCGGCCTGGCAATTACTGACATCAAGGATGCGATCAAGACCGCCGCAGCCGTTGTGCCGATTACTCAGGCAAAGACCTTGATCGCCGTGGCCGGTACCGCCACAACTGTTGCAGCAGCAGCCCTTGGTCTGGACAGGTATGACCCCAACGCGATTCACCTTGCACGAATTCCCGCTGAGAAAGTGCACGAGATCTCGCAGATGTTTTTGACCATGACCCATGCGCAAAGATCGGCTCTGCCCTACATGCACGTAGGACGAGTTGACGTGATTACTGCCGGTGCCCTTGTTCTCGCTCAGATCATGGACGCCACAGGCGCAAAAGAATTCGTCGCATCAGAGAGTGACATCCTCGATGGGATGGCTTGGTCCCTTGCCCAAAGTTAAAAGGACCGATGTTGTCTCGAAGAGCGCGAAGTCAGCCTCAATTGAAGAGCTAGATAAGAACATCATCGGCTGTAACGCCTGTCCTCGCTTAGTCGATTGGCGTGAGGAAGTAGCAATCACCAAACGAAAGTCTTATCTTGATCACGATTATTGGGGCAAGCCGGTTACAGGGTTCGGTTCTG
>JANXZB010000046.1 GCA_025355765.1 Actinomycetes bacterium | reverse complement strand
GCGTGAAGTAACTCCCCATTTTCGCCCAGCGGAGCGCTTTCCGATTGCTTGGGCCCAGCCATAAAGCCATCTTCTGATACCGAAATGTTGAGAGCCAGGAATTTTGACATGTCAGAAAGGTACCAAAGCCAACATGTAAGGTCTCACAATGAAGACTTGGGTCGCCTTACTCAGGGGCGTGAACGTTGGCGGCAAACAGATCGTGCCAATGAAGACGCTTGTGTCCGAACTTGAGACTCTTGGTCTGACCGATATTAATACTTACATTCAGAGTGGCAATATCGTGTTTCGCGATTCCAAGAGAACCGAGGCGACGCTGGTTGCCGAAATAGGAAACGCTATCAACGCCAGATTCGGGTTTGAACCCCATGTGGCCGTCATCAGTTACAAAGACTTTGCGTCGTCAGTAACAGGCAACCCATTCCTCGAATCGATGACTGATGACAACGGTAAAACGCTTCACTTATTTTTCCTGGGCAGAACACCACTCGACCTCGACCAGAACCGTCTTGAGACTATTCGCCGACCGAGTGAACATTGGCATTTACAGGGGCGTGTCTTTTACTTGCATACCCCTGAAGGCTTCGGCGACTCAAAACTCGCCTCTCAAGTCGAAAGAATTCTCGGCGTTCCTACGACTGCACGGAATTGGCGTACCGTCTGCGCTCTTCTTCAACTCGCGGAATTAGTCTCGAAATAGGAGAACCGATCATAGACCGGGCGTTAATGACCCCATCGCATTCTGCAAGACCGCCGTACGTGGACTGCCTACCAACGCGGGCGAAGATTCGGGAGAGGACCAGACGTTGGTCTTCAAGATAGTAAGAAACTTCTGCGCCTCCTCGACGGTGTCGAAGTCCAAATCGATAACGACGTAGTGATCGTCATCTACCGGCTGCTGAACACGCTGGTCTCGCACACCCGTTTGAGAACAGAGGTCGGATGCCCATCGGCTAGCCTGGACTGGCATTGGGCGCGCCCTGCATTGAGTGCATCGCTTGGCTCAATAGGTTGCAGTTACATATGCGCCGAGCCAAGACTCTCAGGAGTTAGACTTCACGACTATGTCTGAGAACTTGATTGAGGTTCAGGGGCTCACAAAGAAGTACGGCGAATTCGTGGCCGTAAATGGAATTGATTTCCATGTTCGAAAAAGCGAATCCTTCGGCTTCCTTGGGCCTAATGGTGCGGGAAAGTCCACAACCATGCGCATCCTCGCAGCGACGTCTCGTCGAACTTCTGGCGAAGTTTCGGTCCTTGGCAGAGACCCAGAAATACACGGCCCGCAAATTCGCGCGCACCTTGGGGTAGTGCCGCAAGAGGGTAATCTTGACGTGCAACTGACGGTTACCGAAAACCTGTACATATATGGACGCTACTTCGGGCTTTCCAGCAAGTTTATTAGGTCAAAAATTGATGACTTGCTTGAGTTTGCCCAACTGGAAGAAAAACGCGACACCAAAGTTGATGCTCTCAGCGGTGGAATGAAACGTCGTTTGATAATTGCCCGATCTCTTGTGAGCGATCCCGACATTCTCATTCTGGATGAACCGACAACTGGTCTCGATCCTCAAGCTCGTCATATCCTCTGGGACCGCCTCTTCCGACTGAAAGAGGATGGCATGACCCTTCTGATTACCACTCACTACATGGATGAGGCAGAACAACTCTGCGATCGCCTGATAGTGATGGACAAGGGCTCAATCATGTCCGAGGGAAGTCCGGCCGAATTGATTAGAGAACACTCGACGAGAGAGGTCCTGGAAGTTCGGTTCGGCTCAGAACAGAATGTGAGAATGGCTCCTGCCATGGAGAAGTTCTGTGATCGCATTGAGGTCTTGCCTGATCGCATTCTCCTATACACCGAAGATGCGGAAGCAGTTCTAGAGGAAATCGTTGGTGCAGGTCATAGCCCGAAGACCTCACTCGTTCGTCGCAGTTCTCTTGAGGATGTTTTCTTGCGGCTTACGGGTAGAAGTTTGATCGACTAATGACTCTCCTTGGCACAACCCGCAAGGTCCCTAAATTTGGAGCTCGCTACGTCCTCGAATCTCAAATTCGAGCAATGCTCAAGTTCTTCTGGCTCATCGCCGCGATGGCCATTCTGAATCCACTTCTCTATCTCGTTTCGTTTGGAATTGGAGTCGGCTCGCTTATCTCTCAGCACATCGGTCCCCATGGCATTGATGGTGTTTCGTATCTCACCTTTATTGCCCCTGCACTACTGGCCAGTAGCGCCATCCAGAGCTCGATGGATGAAACTATCTTTTCCACTCTCGAGGGTTTCAAATGGAGAAAACTCTTCTTCGGTATGAATGCGACTCCGCAGACCGGAAACACTATTGCTGGAGGCGTATTCCTGGCAGCGATGGTCCGGACGGTTATCGGAGTCTCGGTGTACTCGGCGATCTTGTACTTCTTTGGCGCCATGAATTCTCCACATGCATATTTAGCGATTCCAATCGCGATCTTCGCAGGTGCCAGTTTCGGAGCCATCATGTTGGCATTTGCGTCGCACGTCCATAATGAGGATCTTTTCCTCACAATTATTGGGCGCTTTCTGATCGGACCAATGTTCCTATTTTCGGGAACGTTCTATCCCCTAAAATCTTTGCCGAGTGCCCTGCAGATCTTCGGGTGGATATCACCGCTCTGGCATGCGACCGAACTGGGACGGTATGCGACATATGGCCACCAGATAAGCGTCACTATGGTGATCATTCACTTCGCGTTCTTGCTAGTCATGCTGGTGGTAGGACTCTTCTTCGGGTTCAGGCAATTTTCCAGAAGGCTGGCGAAATAATGTTACTGAGCGCAGCCGTCGCGATCGCCGAGAGGCGAGAAGGCAAGTTTGGCGATCGTTATTACGCCGGACGCTCACGCGCTGTCTTGGAGCGTAGTTTCATCGCATTTAAGTCATCTACCTGGTTTGTTGTTCTCTCGGGCTTCGTCGAACCTGTCCTCTATCTTTTCTCCTTCGGATATGGGGTGGGTAGATTTATTGGAAATATCGATGCTGGCTCCGGGAAAATGGTTTCCTATGCAGCATTCATCGCTCCCGCTTTGTTGGCAACAAGTGCAATGAACGGTGCCGTTTACGATTCAACTTGGAATGTGTTTTTCAAAATGAATCAGAGCCGTCTCTACCATGGCATGCTTGCAACGTCCCTAGGACCGCTCGACGTCGCACTCGGCGAAATAGCGTGGGCGCTCATGCGCGGACTTATATATGCCATAGGTTTCATGGCGGTGGTAGCCCCTATGGGTCTCATTCCAAGTTGGTGGGGAGTTCTTGCAATTCCCGCAGCAGTTTTAATCGCTTTTGGGTTTGCTTCGGTCGGTATGGCGATTACCTCATACTTCACACGATTCCAGCAGATGGGTGCTATCAATATCGCCCTGCTGCCAATGTTTCTCTTCTCCGGTTCGTTCTACCCTCTCACTGTATTTCCGGGTTGGATTCAAGCAATAATAAAGGCTCTTCCACTCTCGCAGGCGATCCAATTAATTCGCGCCCTCACCCTCGGTGTGATGCAAGTAGGCCTCCTTGTCCATGTTTTGTATTTTCTTGTGATGATCACTTTCGGGCTATTCATTACGACGAGACGGCTAGACGCGCTCTTCATGCGTTGATTCGTTACCATGCGAAGGTGGGACACGACTTATTCGTTGCACACGGTCTTGTGTCCAAAGACTTGTCCTATCTCTTCCTTCGACGACGTGAAGGTCGCTACTTAGGCGGACAGTGGGACATCCCTGGTGGCACCGTCGAAAAAGGCGAATCTCCGGAGGATGCTGCCGTTCGAGAGTGTCTGGAAGAAACGGGGCTCCGAGCGAGGTGCGGTGATCTGGTTTCGCACTACACCAACGCCGATACCGAGGGTCGGGATCTTAACTTCCACACAATTACGTACCGCTTAATTTTGCAAGGCAACGACCCGCATCTGCGAGTGAAACTTTCGGAAGAAGAACACGACGACGCAAAATGGTTGAGTCTTGAGCAGGCTGTCGAATTACCTCTCGTTTGGCATGTCCGTCAAACATTAGTCTGTGCGCGCCCGGAGAGATTCGAACTCCCAACCTTCTGATCCGAAGTCAGAAACTCTATCCGTTGAGCTACGGGCGCCAATCAGACAAGGATATAGGTGGCAGGCTCCACTTAACCAAATGCTTAATTTTCGCGCACGGCAGCACTGCCACAAGTATGGCCCGAATCATCTGGCCAATCGGGTTAAGTCTCCGTTCGCGGTCCTGACATTTTAGTGGCGATCTACAATCTTCTTCAGTCCTCGAGTTCAAGAGCCCTTCCTGCTGCGATATTTTTCCAATAAAGTGCTCCTGATTTGAACAGAGTCCAGTAATGACTTAAGAAGTTTTAATGACTTTGGATCCAGTATTAACCAACCCAGAGAGTTACAAAGTCGTGTTCGAAAATGACCACGTTCGTGTATTGGAGTACACCGATAAACCGGGACATTTGACGACTCCTCACGAGCATCCAGATAGCGTGATGTATACCTTGAGCAATTTTCGTCGAAGGCTTATTTCTGACAAAGGTCAGAAAGAGGTGGAGATGAAGGCAGGAACTACTGCGTGGTTGTCCGCACAAGTGCACGCTGGTGAAAATATTGGTGCCACCGACACTCATGTTCTGTTCGTGGAGTTGAAGGCGTCGCGTTCCGAGGGAGGCACATTGGGCCCACGGGTCTAATGGCGTCTGCGTGCCCGGAGAGATTCGAACTCCCAAGCTTCTGATCCGTAG
>JANXZB010000043.1 GCA_025355765.1 Actinomycetes bacterium | reverse complement strand
GGAATCCATTGCCACAACGACACTGGTTGCGCAGTTGCCAATTCGATGGCTGCAGTTGCAGCGGGTGCGACACATGTTCAAGGCACATTGAACGGCTACGGCGAGCGCACAGGCAATGCCGACCTCGTAACAATTATCGCTAACCTGCAATTGAAAAAGGGCCAGCAAGTGCTCCCTAAAGGCGCATTGCAAGAGGCTTTTAGAATTTCTCATGCAGTCGCCGAGGTGACCAATGTTGCACCGAGTGCCCGCCAGCCCTACGTCGGAGTCTCTGCCTTCGCTCATAAGGCCGGTTTGCACGCAAGTGCGATCAAGGTTGACCCATCGTTGTACCAACATGAAGACCCAGCATCCGTTGGAAATGACATGCGCATGCTCGTCTCCGAAATGGCTGGCCGCGCCTCTATTGAATTGAAGTCACTAGAACTCGGAATTGACCTGGGGGGAGATCGAAACCTCATCGGTCGAGTAGTGGAGCGGGTCAAGGAAATGGAAGCACTCGGATTTACTTTTGAGGCTGCTGATGCGTCCTTTGAATTACTCCTACGCGAGGAAGCCACAGGCCTCCGACCAAGTTTCTTCTCGATTGATCATTGGTTGACAACTGTTGAGAGATCAGCGAATCAGAAAATCGTGACCAAGGCAGAAATAACCCTTACAGCTCATGGCGAGAAGATTTCTTGCATTGGAGAAGGAAACGGACCAGTTAACGCATTTGATAAGGCCTTACGTTCTGGACTCCTCCGCTTCTACCCGGAGTTGGCACAACTCGAACTCACCGATTACAAGGTCCGAATTCTCGAAGGTCGCTTAGGCACGGGCGCCATAACCCGTGTTCTTGTTGAGACCAGCGATGGCAAGGGCGAATGGGATACGGTCGGTGTGCATGAGAACGTAATCGCCGCATCGGCTATGGCCTTGGAAGATGCGCTCACATTCGGATTACTGAGGTTAGGGCGAGTTCCAGAGTAATCTGGCTAGGTGCCGATCACTGATCTTGAAGAAGTATTCGCCGCCTTTGAACGGCATCTTCATGGTGACCGAAATCTTTCTAGCCATAGCATCCGCGCGTATCTGGGGGATCTCCGAAGTCTGATCCTTCATTTGCTGGCTCTTGGGATAGCAGATATTTCTCGGCTTGAGCTTTCCCACATTCGATCGTGGTTGGCCACGATGCAGGTCAAAGGAGGAGCGCGCACCTCCTTATCTAGGCGCGCTGTCTCGATACGCCTTTTCACGAAGTGGGCTTTCAAAAGTGGGTTGACTGCCACAGATGTTGGGTTTGCCCTTTCTATACCCAAAGCACAGCGCACCTTGCCAGATGTCTTGGATATTCCGAATGCTCGCCTTGCTATGCAGTCACTTGCTACGCGGGTAGGCGAGGAGGAAACCCCCGCTGCCCTGCGCGATTGCGCAATGGTCGAGGTGCTCTATGCGAGCGGAGCTCGGGTGGCTGAACTCTGTGGGCTGGATTATGGAGACGTTGATTATGAGCGGCAGACAATCCGCGTTCTTGGAAAGGGAAATAAGGAGCGGACCATCCCAATTGGAAATCCCGCGATGAGCGCCCTCAAGGCCTGGCTCACTGATGGCCGGCCCTCATTGGCGACCAGAGAGTCGGCCAACGCCGTATTTATTGGAGTCCGTGGCAAGAGGATCGATCAACGCACGGTGAGAACCGTTGTCTATGAAGCACTATCTGCCCTTGAGGGTGTGGAGCGGATGGGTCCTCACGGATTGCGCCACTCGGCTGCGACTCATCTGCTGGAAGGCGGCGCAGATCTTCGCACGGTTCAGGAGATTCTCGGCCACGCTTCATTGGCAACCACCCAGATATATACGCATGTTTCAACCGACAGGCTTCAAAAAGCATTCAAACAAGCTCATCCGAGGGCTTAGCGCCAAGAAATAATGGGGAGTTAGCACTGACCCCTGTCAGGTAGGATTCACCCTGCATCACAAAACTGTGATGACTTCACGCACCTAGCTAGAACCACCTCGGTCCAGTTCGCTGGTCGGTGTTTTAGGTGCAGAGGG
>JANXZB010000029.1 GCA_025355765.1 Actinomycetes bacterium | reverse complement strand
ATGCCTTCTGCCTCGCAGATTTTCCTGGCGATCATCTGCGAAATTGCCAAGTCTTCATTACCTGCAGCAATAGGGTCGGTCATTTGGTTCCCAGTTGTCGCCAGGTGATGGAAGGCAACCAATTCGATTTCAAACGAGGGTTGATAGGACTCGAAAGTCGAAACATCGTGGGCTACGCCAATTCGGCGCGTGGAAATGAGTTTGGTCGGCACACGCAGGATGTAGGGGCTTGGGAAAATGATGTGGTGACCTTCGGTCTCACTAACCCAGCGAACTTCCTCTTGATACATGGGATAATTATCAAGATAGAACCATCTAATTGTGACGCGGACTCCGTCCTGCGTGCGGCCGTGAATAATAAATGACTCTGACCGTGAATCGCCAGGCCATCGATCAACAAAATCTATTTCTATGATGTGAATGTCTAGCGCACGTAAGACCGACAATTCGTGAATGATGCTTCCGAGAATAATGTCGCCGTATTCGTCACCAAAAGCCTCTGCTGCGGAATCACCCAGCGCTTCCACGGCTATGTCATGGGCTTGCTTGACAAATCCTTCGATCAGTTCGGCGGCTGGGCGAAATGACTTGACCGAAATTTCAGAGGTGGCAAGTTGGCTTTCGCCGCTGGGGTGAAGCACTAATACATCAACTGTGCGAGGCCGTTTGGATCCGATCGCTTCTCTGGCTCGCGTGACTGCCGGGTCGTACGTTTTCATATATCCGATCATCAGGTGGCCAGGCGAGTTCTTCAGGGCACCCTCTATCAAGCTCATCTCGTTTTTGGTGTAGGCCAGCGGCTTCTCACAGAAAACATTTAGACCTGCTTCTAGGGCAGCAACAACCAGTTTGCAGTGTGAGCCAGAATTTATGATGGCGATCGAGTCGATCTTGCCGGATGAAATCATTTCATAGGCGGATGAGAAACGTCCATCTTGCGCGATCCCAAATCGCTCGGCTAGGTGGTTGGCAGATGCGGCGTTGAAATCGGCCACAGCGCACACATCGAAAAGGTCACTTCGGCGGGTCAGAATAGGTAGATGGACGGACGTGGCAACGGCTCCGGCTCCGACAACGCCCATCTTCAAAATCTTCTCCGACATGACTCTTCTCCCTTTGGCGATCGAGGTTAGTAGATTCTCTGCTTCTTCTTCTCTTCATCTAGTGTGCGGCGCGCATCTCTAACCGAGGGTTTATGAGAGACCTCCGGAACGCCGACCTCCCAGAATGCGCCACCTTCAGTCCAGATTGCCGGGGCCATCTCGATGACAATAACCACCACGCGTTCACTGTCCCGGGTTGAGGACACTATTTCGGCGAGCTCGGCTACATTAGTTACTCGATAGGCATCGGCTCCCATGGAAGCTGCATGGGCCACAAAATCAACTCGAGGGACAACGACATCAGGATTTTCTGTCAGCATGGTTCGAAAGGAGTCGGCACCATTGCCGGTTTGCAATCGCGAAATTATGGCGTAACCGCCGTTGTCGCAGACAACAAGTGTCAGGGGATACCCAAGGAGTACAGCTGAGTAGATATCTGAGTTGAGCATCAAATAGGAACCATCGCCCGTCATTGCAATGACTCGTCCAGATTTTTTACGATCCTTCTGTGCGATCGCCGCGCCGAAAGCTCCGCTGATTTCATATCCCATGCAGGAAAACCCGTACTCACAGTCAAATGTTGCGACACCCTTGGTTAGCCAATTGTTATTGAGTTCTCCCGGAAGCCCGCCCGCGGCGGTAAGAACATAATCATCCTCCGTGGCCACCTCATTGACCGCGATCACAATTTGCGCATAGGAGGGGAGCGAAGTGACATTGTCCCTCCTGTCCTGTCGATCGGAATTGGACTGGTCCTTCAAGGTTTGGGCGCGTTCAAGCCAATCTGTGTTCGCGGGCCGCAAGATGAGAGCGTGCAGTTCTGCAAGTGTTGCCTGAGCATCGCCGACAACTGGATGTGCGCGCCGCTTGGATGCATCAAAGCGGGCGGTATTGATTGCGATGAGAGCCTTTTCGCCGAAGAGCGTCCAGGAACCCGTGGTGAAATCTTGCAAACGAGTTCCAACGGCAATGATCAAGTCTGCCTCTTCAACTAGCGCGTTGACCCGATCTGATCCGGTAACCCCTAGAGGTCCGATCAGACGTGAGTTGGACCAGAGGAGTGAGGCCTTGCCGGCCATCGTTTCCACAACAGGAATGTGATGTGTGTCGGCGAAATCAGCCAACTCTTTTTCCGCGAGTGAATAGTGAACTCCGCCGCCGGCGACAATTATCGGACGTTGCGAGGCATTGATTAAATCTGCGCATTTTCGAAGCTCGTGGACGGCAGCGCGCGGACGGGGTATTTCATGGACCTGTTCAGCAAAGAATGACTCGGGATAATCAAAAGCCATCGCTTGAACATCTTGCGGCAGGGCGAGAAACGCCGGACCGCATGTTGCTGGATCCAGCATCATCATGAGGGCTTGGGGAAGTGACGTGAGAATTTGCGACGGTGTTGTGATGCGATCCCAATAGCGAACTACAGAGCGAAATGCATCGTTTACGGTGATAGATGGCGTTCCAAAGTGCTCGATTTGCTGGAGTACCGGATCGGGAATTCGACTCTGGTGGGTGTCGCCCGACAAGATCAACATTGGCAGGCGATTGGCTAGAGCGGTTCCCGCGGCGGTTACGACGTTGAGAGCGCCTGGACCGATCGATGTGGTGACCACCATCGCCTGTTGTCGTCGCATGGCCTTGGCGTAAGCAACCGCTGCTAGACCCATGCCTTCCTCAGATTGTCCTCGCAAGGTCGGGAGCGTATTTTGCATATCTGCAAGGGCATCACCAAGGCCCAGCGCGTTGCCGTGTCCGAATATTGCAAGAACGCCAGGGAAATACGGAAGGACCTCTCCATCAATGGCAATCTTCTGGGCGGCAAGCCAACGCACGATAGCCCGCGCGCATGTTTGTACCGCCACTAATTCACCTTCCATGGAACTCGCGGATCCGGGCTTTTTTCATTCCAACTTCGTCGGATCCAAGCATGGTTGGGATCGTCACAAAAATCCATACTTCTCGGAGAGTTTTCTCCAGCCAACACATTGAGGTAGTACATGGGGTAGCCGGGCATTGCAGAGCATGGACCGTGATACCCGCGCGGAACTAAATAGATGTCCCCGTCGTGTACTGCCACGTTGTCATCGAAGGGGATGTCGTATTCCTCACCTGCATAGGTTCGATGAAATCCAAAGCCTTCGGGATTTCCATGAGGAAGTCCAATTTTCCCAATTCGGAAGTAGTAGATCTCCTCGTTAGCGACGTGGCAATCGCCCACGCCGTCGTGTCGATGGGGCGGGTAACTTGAGACATTTCCGTCTGGGGTAATGAGCTCGACGGCCATGAGGCGGTCTGCATTCTTGAAATGATCGGGATGCATGAATGGTCGTACTTCGCGGGTCGCATCCCCGGCCCCACGAATTTCTATTGATGTCAGCACATCGACATAGCAACTGGGAAACCGAGCCTGGGCCACTGCCGTGGCGATGGCAATCTCTCCTCCGCCAGGGGAGCTGATCTCAAGACGCGATCCGGGGGCGCAGTAAATCCAGTCGGTGCCCGAATCGAATACACCGCGACGACCTTTAAGAGTAAAACTTTGGCCATCTATGTCGACTCTCAGGTTGGTTGCATTAAGGGGGATAAGGGCGCCTTCGGTACTATGTAGGATCGATGGATCCACGACGTAGGGGTTACTGGGCTCGAGTTGAATGATTGCAAGCCCTGAATATTTCCATCCTGCCAACTGTGGCGTTATCGATTTCATGCCCTCTACAAGTTCGAGGTCGCCAGCGGGAAAGAATCTGCGGGTCATCGAAGGTGCCCGGCCATCGTCGGCGCCAATTGGGTTCGCATTTCTCCATCCTAACGAGGGTAGGTAGGTGAAGTCCCTCATGTCTTGAGTGTCTTTCGGCCTATGACTTTGCCAGACTGCACACATGACATCCGTGAGGTCAACGTCCATCTCTTCACAGGACGTGGCCTGGCTCCGAGCCGAGGTGGGGCGGGTTCATCAACGCAATCGCCAAGTTGGCCACGCTGATTGGTGCGGTTTTGATTTCGATTTCACTTGCCCTTCGATGGGAACCTACCCCTTCCAATGGTTCTGGGATTCTTGTTTTCACGCGATCGCCCTCAGCCACCTTGATATCGCGAAGGCCGAATCCGAACTCTTTAGCCTTCTCCGCAATCAGCATTCCGATGGCTTCATCTCGCACGTGACTTTCTGGCAGCGCGATCTTTATGAGGAGTTGGTTGGCACCTACGACATTGCCTTTCGAAACCGATATCTCTCGGATGAGATGCAACCCCCATTACTCGCCGAGGCTGTCCACGCAGTTGCATTGCGAGGTCGTGGCGCGGCTTTCTTGAATGAAATATTGCCTAATGTAGATCGCTTTTACTCCTGGTTACACGAGGTGCGCAATCCTTATGGAGATGGACTAATTAGGGTGGTGCAACCAGATGAGACTGGATTGGATCATTCTCCTATTTGGGATGAAATTCTAGAGATTGGCGACGAAGAACACGAGAGTTGGGTTAGAGGTTGGCATCGGATCTGCGATCCGTACGATGCTGTGAACCGCGACCCTGCCTCAATGATTGCTCTGGATCACTTTGTTGTGGCTGATGTGATTCTTAATACAATTTACATTGAGAATCTGCGGACTCTTGGCAATCTATTCCTTCAGATTGGGGATGCCAATAAGGCGTCCCTCTATTTCAAGCGGGCGGAGTTGGCCAAAGGCTCGTTGGAGGAACTTTGTTGGGATGAAGGAGATGGACTGTATTACGACATCAACGGCAAAAGCAATGAGAAGATTCGCGTCAACACGGTCTCGTCCCTGATGCCCATTCTGCTAGGTGATCTAGAGGAACATAGGTTTGAACGGATATTGAAACATATTCAAAATCCTAAGGAGTACTGGGCTAAGTACCCCATCCCGAGTGTGGCGATGAACGATCCAAGTTTTCGCCCGGATACTGTTGGGGGCAATTTAGTGTGGCGCGGTCCAACGTGGCTGTCGAGTAATTGGTACTTGGCACGTGGATTAGTCCGTCATGGACGTGAAGATTTGGCAGTGCACATCGCCAAACAAAGTGTCGAGTTGCTGAAGATGAGCGGCGTGCGGGAATACTACAATCCGATGACCGGCGTCGGTCATGGCGCACATGATTTTAGTTGGTCCACGATTCTTCTTGATCTGGTTGTCAAACTAACGACGGAGGACGCATAAATGGTCAAGGTGCTTGTTCATTCGAAGATCGGAATTGTTCCGCTGAACTGGCATTACGAGCCTTCCGCAATGCAGAGATTTCTAACGGGAATTGCCGATTATGGATTCAAGGGAATTCAAATATCGGCAGATCAAGCCGAATCCTCCGCTTTTCTCGCGGAAATGAAAAAGCGTAATATCGAAGCGGCCGAACAATATGTGGCAATTCGTTGTGGGCAAGATGGCCCGTTTCCGGGCAGCCAAGCAGAATCCAGCCAGACCATCGAGCAGGCAATCTCGGCCAAAGTGGAGATGCTTGTCTTCGCCGTTGATGGAACAGATGATCGCGATCGATGTGCCGGTCGAGCTGATAGCGGCCCACAATTAACTCAAGAGGGGTTTGCACAACTCGCTTCCCACGTAGAAAGTTTCGCGGCCTTGGCGGCCGAGCATGGTGTTAAGTCTTCCTTTCATCCACATGCGGCCACGTATATCGAAACCGAGCGCGAAACGCGTCTATTAATGGACCTTATGGATCCCGTGCTTGTTGGGCTCTGTCTGGATGTTGGCCATTGGATTGTCGGTGGAGCAGACCCAATTAAAGCCGTTGATGATTACCGAAATCGGATCACACACGTTCATGTCAAGGATGTCAGCGGTGAAGTGCTGCAGAAAATGTTGAGCGGACAGATCGCGACGATGGGCACCGCCGTGGATGAATTCAAACTATTTGTTCCGGCTGGTACCGGTCTCTTAGGGCTACGTAATCTATTTGTTGCATTAGAACAAGTGAGCTTCTCAGGATGGCTCATGAGCGAACAAGACAGCGCATGGGAGCCCTCAGAGGCAGCATCTGGAATTTCCATTGCCAATATGAGGGACGCGCTAGCCTAGAAATACCGACTTCTACGTAATAGGCTCCTTGAGATTATTCGATCTGAGGTGAGGTAGAGATGGATCTTTCTAAGCAACTGGCTGGGGCCCCGATTTCTTGGGGCGTTTGCGAAGCCAATGGTTGGGGTTATCAGATGGATCCAGAACGAGTTCTTGCGGAAATGCGCGAATGTGGAATTACAGCCACTGAGTTGGGTCCGGACGGGTACCTTCCGCAGGATGCGAAAGCCCTCGCCGCACTGCTTTCGGCACACGACTTGAGCCTGTGCGGCGCATTCGTGCCGCTTGTTTTGCACAAACGAGATCGATTGGCTTCCTCCTATGAACGGGCCAAGCGCCAGGCGCAGGTACTTGCTGAATTGAACGCTGGGAATTTTGTACTTGCCACCCCTGCCGAAGACGGGGACTACGACCATCGGGATCCGATGGATGCAAACGCGAAGGCCGTGTTTGCAGAATCGTTGCCTGCAATTGCAGAGATTGTGCAGGGATTCGGTTTGCAGATGGTCGTACACCCACATGGTGGAACGATGTTCGAAACGCCCGACGATATAGATTTCTTGCTCAACGAAACCGTTGTCAATCTCTGCCTGGATACCGGCCACATTGTTGTTGGCGGGGGCAAGCCTCTTGACGTTGCCGAGAGCGCTGGTTCAAGAATCAAGCACGTCCACCTTAAAGATTGTGACGCCTCTGCCGCCGCACGAGTTCGCCAGGGATTAACCACCTACTCGGCTGAGGTGAAAGCCGGCATGTATCGCCCACTTGGCAAGGGCGACGCTCAAATCGCCGAAGTCATTAAATACCTTGACTCCATTGATTATCAAGGCAAATTGGTGTTGGAGCAGGACGTCATGCTGGGGTCGGAGCCAAGCGAGGGTGGCGGTCCGGTCGAGGCGGTAATCGAAAGTATCGATTTCTTGAAATCGCTTCTCTAGGCAGGACCGTTGGTTGCGCCAGCACGCGAACCGTGACCCCAGATCGTTACTGAATTGTCATCGGCGTTTCGCTTTAAAGCCGTAGACGATTCATGCGAGCCGTCGTACAGTAACGGCACACAAGTTGAGACGTCGTCCCCTGTCGCGTCATCATGAAATGGGAGGAAATTAGTGCTTAAGAAAAAATATGCAAGCGTTCTCGTAGCGGCATCTCTCGTTGCCCTAGCTCTCGGAGCAGGCGTTCCTAGTAGCCAAGCTGCGAGCAAAACGATTCAGGTTTATATATCTGCCGATACAAACATCCAGGATCTCTGGGTAAAGACATTGGTCCCTGCCTTCAAAGCCGACAACCCTGGCTACGATGTCAATGTGACCTTCGATCTTCACGGAGACCATGACGCGCAGGAAACTGCAAAACTAACCGCAGCCTTTGCATTACACAAGGATGCCGGTGCTGATCTTATTGACGGTGGATTCGTACAACAGTTAGGTAGTTCTGGCGTCTTATACAAGGCGACTGCTGCTCTAGTGCCAAATATCGCCGATGTCGGTCGAACGGTTCTGGCGGCTGGCAAGGGTGGTATTCCATATCGTGCATCCTCAGTTCTGTTGGCCTACAATTCGACAACCGTTCCAAACCCTCCAAAGACCTTAGATGCTCTCTTAGCATGGATTAAGGCTCACCCTGGCAAGTTTACGTACAACGTGCCAAGTGGCGGAGGCAGTGGTTATGCATTCGTGCAAACGGTGGTTGACAAGTACATGTCAGCCGCTGATCGCAAGACATTGGCACTGAGTGCTAACAAAGACCTGCAATCAAAGTGGGCTCCTGGTCTGGCAATGCTTCGCAGCCTTAATAAGTACACCTATGGGCAGAATGGAACGTATCCGGCCAATAACGCAGAGACCTTGAAGGATCTCGCAACGGGCTTGGTGGATATGGCCTCTGTCTGGTCAGATCAATTCGCTAGCGCAGTCAAGGCTGGAACGATGCCGTCCAACATCAAGGTCACCCAAATTGCCAATCCAACCTTTACCGGTGGAGCGGCTTATCTGGGAATTCCACGAACTTCTAAGAACTTAGAGTCGGCACAGTTGCTGGCGAACTGGGTCCTTTCACCCGCGGCTCAGAATTTGATCGTGAGCGGCACTCTCAATGGAATGCCCGTCATTCCAGTCTCTAAGTTGGATCCAACAGTCGGAGCTGGCTTGAAGGGTGTTGACGTGGCAAACCTGCGTCCCACTTATCTCAGTGCCAACAGCAATGATCTGAAGAGCGCCTGGGCTTCAGCCGTTCCTGGTAAGTAATTTGACTGCTCGGATTGAGCCAAGTGGCTTCTGAAAAAACAGATGTCGTAGCAGAGAGTCTTCTGGTCAAGACGACCCCAAGGCTCTCTGCTCTTGGTTTCTTTATGGCTCTGCCGCCCATGTTGCTGGTGATTTGTTTTGTCGGTCTTCCCATTTTGATTGCCTTCACATTCAGCCTAGGTTTTACGACTGGGCCAAATCGGGTCGTATCAATCATCGGTCAAGAGATTCATAAGAAAGACCATTGGTGGGGAACGTTCGGGGCGTACAAAGATGTGTTTCACGATTCGCGTTTTCCGGGCGATCTGCGCACCACATTACTCGTCACATTCATGGCAACCGTTTTAGTTCTTATTATGGCATTGGGTATTGGCATCTATCAGCGAATGATCGGTGGACGATTAGCGGGCGTAATGACGACTTTGACCTTGGTTCCACTCTTTGTGCCAGTTGTCATCGCATCTTGGGCAATTCACACTTTCTATGCCGGAGATGGCTTCATGCGTACCTTATTTTCGCACTTCGGAATCAATTTCCCGACTCTGACTTCAACCGTTTCAGCCATCATCATTGGAACGATTTGGACATCATTACCTTTCGCCATCTTGATGGTGACTTCGGGTCTCCAATCAATCCCGGACGCACTTATCGAAACTGCACAGGATGCCGGAGCCGGTTTCTTTAGAATAATTCGGACGGTCTTAGTTCCGCTGGCCATTACCCCAATAGTGATTGCAGGCACTTTCACTGCGATCGGAATAATGGGTTCGTTTACAATTCCACTCTTCTTGGGTCCAAATCAACCCACAATGCTCGGCGTTGAGATTGCCAATTTCTTCGGCGCGTATAACCGACCGCAACAATCTATCGTGATGGCCTTTGTTGTTTTCGCCGCCGCTTCTGGAATTGCCCTGGTTTACATATGGGCCAACGTGCGAAGTGCCAAGCAGAGCGGGCGAATCTAATGGCGCGCAGAGAGAAGACGAGAAGTAAGTCTTCTTCACCCGTAATCAAGGTGTTCCTGCTGATCATGATGATTGCGTTGGCTTTCTTCATTCTCGGCCCGCTCCTTTGGTTGGGAATTCATGCCTTCGTTTCCAATTGGACATATCCGAATCTATATCCTGATGGCTGGACTTTTCACTGGTGGACCCAAGTATTTGCTGATTCAGCATTGGCCGATGCGATACGTAACTCGTTGATTATTAGTCCGATTGTCGTGATCGCGTCGATGATTATCTGCCTGCCGGCCGCGTATGCCGCTGGGCGTCTTCACTACGCCGGCCGAAAGACATTTTTGATCGGAATGTTCGCTGCTAACTCCTTTCCGAAAATCGGACTCTTCGCCTCCATTGCCACCCTGTATTACGCCTTGAATTTGATGGGCACGGTGGTGGGAGTCATTATTATTCAATTACTCGGGACGATTATTTACATGACGTGGATCCCTGCCGCTGCCTTTGCAGCAGTGCCAAGAAACTTGGAAGAGGCGGCCCGGGACGCAGGTGCATCAAAGTTCAAGGTTTTCCGATCGATTACTTTGCGGCTGGCGATGCCGGGCATTCTCGTTGCAATCGTCATGTCCTTTTTAGCTTCTTTCGATGAGGCGCAAGGTACCTACCTAGTGGGCGCGCCGGCGGTCTTTACGATGCCTACTGAGATGTACTCATTGGTTCAGAACTACCCCATCCAAGTGGCGGCAGTCTTCTCTCTCTTACTTGCTCTACCCTCGGTGCTTCTGATCAGTCTTGCTCGTAAGCATATCGTCGGTGGTCAATTGGCAGAAGGGTTCCAAATCAAGTGATGAAAGCGAGATGCAATGACTGAAGCACTTCAGGAAGATGGCCTAGTTCTTGGCGGCCTCACCAAAGTTCTTGGTGGGCGCGTGATCATCGACAATCTCCATCTCGTGGTTAAGAAGGGGGAGATGGTCTCCCTCTTGGGGCCTTCCGGCTGTGGCAAAACAACTACGTTACGCATGATCGCGGGATTTCTTATCCCTGATAAAGGTGATATTTTGCTGAACGGAAAGGACGTTACGACGTTGGGTCCTGAGAAGCGCCCCAGCGCCATGGTTTTTCAAAATTATGCGCTCTGGCCGCACATGACGGTGTTCAACAACGTTGCCTACCCACTTAAGGTTCGGAAGTTGAGTAAGCCTGAAATCGAGAAGCGGGTCCACGAAGCACTTAATCTGGTCAATTTGATGCACCATAAGGATTCTCGACCCAGCCAGATTTCTGGCGGAGAACAGCAACGCGTGGCGCTAGCCCGTGCATTGGTGCAAGAGCCCGACATACTCTTATTGGACGAGCCTTTAAGTAACCTGGATGCAAAATTGCGGGTGAAGGTTCGCGAAGACATTCGTGATCTCCAACGTCGACTTGGCATTACCACCGTAATCGTGACCCATGATCAAGATGAGGCGCTATCTATATCCGACCGCATTGCAGTAATGAACGCCGGCAAAATCGAGCAATTCAGCACGCCGCAGGAACTCTACGACCGACCCGAAACCGAGTATGTAGCCAACTTCATCGGTAGCCTTAATCACCTGCAAGGTGGGTACAACGATGGCCAGATCATCGCCGGCAGCGAGGTGGTGGGGATCCGCCCAGAAGATGTCATCTTTACGAAGGGTCAGGTGCCCGGAAGTTATTCCGCCACCGTAGAACTTGTCGTACCACGTGGCCACTTCAGCGAGGTCTACCTAAAACGCGCTGATGCAGAGTTACGGGCTTTCATTTCCTCGGATATTCCTGCAGTTGGCACAACTGGCTACGCCAGAATATCCAAAGCGCTGATCTATCAAGACGGCAAACTAGTACGAGTGGCATAGAGGCAGATATGCCTGCCGTTCTTGCGTGTGCCCATCGTGGCGATTCGAGTAAGTTTCGAGAGAACACTTTGGCGGCTATCCAATCTGCAATCGATACTGGAACGCAGATTATTGAAATTGATGTTCGACTTTCTCAAGATGGTCAAGTTCTCGTCTTACACGATCCGACCTTGGAAAGACTCTGGGGAGTCTCGGCGCCCGTCGAAGAGCGCACTTGGGATCAAATCAACGCCCTAGGCGAGGGTGAGATTCGGATACCACTTCTAAGCGATGTACTGCCCCTCTTTGTAGATTCAGATTCCACCCTCCTGATAGATATGGAGGAGGCAACCCCGGCATCGGCTGCATTCAGGGTTGTTGAGAATGGTCCACTTGCCCAATCACAAATTCGTTGGTGTGGACATCTTGACGGCATGCGACAGATTCGAAAGCTATCGTCCACCGCCTCAATTTGGATGCCGTGGAATGAGATTGCAATGCCATCCCCGAACCAGATTTCTCCGCTTTCGCCGGAGTTTATTAATTTGCATTACTCATTTGTCTCCCGCAAACGCGTGAGCGATTTTCACGATATGGGTTACAAGGTCGCAGTATGGACTATCGATGATGAGGCAACGATGCGATGGGCGATCTCAATAGGGGTTGATTCAATTACGACAAATCAACTCTCGATGTTGCTAGGGATTATCAATCAGGGTTTACCCGGAAAGCGCGTGCTGGAAAGTTCAGCGGATGAAATCAATTTGGATAAGGCGATGCTCGTTGCCCGTGACCTTGGCAAGTGGGCCATTATGGTCGCAAGTTCAATGGATCCAGGGGAGATATCCCTGAAACAGAACCCCGCCGACATAGTCACAGAAATCGACATCTTGATCGAGGCCCATGTGCGCGAGGTGATTGAGGCAAATTTCCCAGGTCACAATTTTGTAGGGGAGGAAATGGGGGGAAAATTCAGGAAAGATACGCCTTCTTGGTATTTAGATCCCATAGATGGGACGACGAATTTTGCCAATCGTATGCCGTGGACGTCGATGTCTCTAGCACTAGCGTTTAACCGCACTCCGTTGGTTGCCGTTGTCATCGATCCGTGGAGAAACTCCTTATTTGAAGCCCGCGCGGGAATGGGAGCTAAGCTCAACGGCCGAGAGATTCACGTTGAGGATCACTCAGGTGTGGCGAATCCACTTAGTAGTCGAATTGTGTCAACCGAATTGGCGGCATATCAGCCCTGGCCCGGAATGTTGCAAATGTTGGATGCCTTAGCTGAGAATTTTTGCACTATGCGAATTATGGGCTCTGGCACGTTAACTCTTGTCGGTGTTTCGGTGGCGCGAGGAGTCGGATCCGTGATCGGCAATTACAGCCCTATAGATCACTTGGCCGCAGTTCTAATCGTTCATGAAGCAGGTGGGGCAGTGCTTGATGAAAAGGGTGAAGTGAATTTATTTCCAGAGCGGGGCGGCATTCTGTGCGCCACCCAAGCCGCCGCTCGGCCATTGTATGAAATTTGGAAGAAAGCGATCTCTTAGTTACATGAACTCCAAAACCAAGACTCATGTTCTTGCAATTGATCTGGGCGGCTCCAAGATAAGTGGCGCGATCGTTGATTCTGATTTCACTCTTCTGGCCCAGAAATCCATTCCTAGCAGGGAGAGTATTCAAGGTATTGCCGATCCTCGACTCATAGGGACCAAGAACTTAATTGCGGAGTTGTGCGCCCAAGCGCGGCGGGACGGAATTGTTCTTGCTTTCGGTTGCGCGGGGGTTCCTGAGTACGTCAATCTAGAGGGCCTTCTCACTACGGCCGACAACATCGATTGGCGAGTACAACCTCAGAAGGATTTTGAGTTGCTCACTGGATTTGCCTGGGTGGCACAGTCTGACGTGAGATGTGCCGGAATGGCCGAAGCACAAAGAGGTGCCGGAAAAGGAGCATCGAATTTCGTTTACGTAACAGTTAGTTCGGGCATCTCACACACGCACTTCCTGGAAGGTCGCGCGGTGACAGGTTCCCAAGGGGAGGCAATTGGGTTCGGCCTTGTAGATGTAGAGATATCTGGACAACCCCACGTTTTGGAAAATTACTGTTCTGGACTGGGAATCGCTCGCCGGTACGCGCAAGCTGTGGGGGATTACTCTCAAGATGCCAAATCACTGATGGATCGATTTGAGGTTGACGTGAATGCGCGGGAGTTAATTACGAGCGCATGTGAGGTGCTTGGTGTGGAATTAGCGAAGTTGGCAGATCAGCTCTCCACTCCCGTCATCGTGGTTGGCGGCGGACTCTGGTTGGGCAGTACGCAGTACCGAGCGCTGGCTCTTCAATCCTTTGAAAAATATTGCCAGGTGTTGAATATTTGCCCTTCAATTCGAAACGCGGAAGTTGAACACTCCGGGGTAGTTGGGGCGGCTATTTATGCCTTCGCGCAATTAGATTGAATTCGCGGCGAGGGAGTCGGCAAATATCTGCGGATTCTGGCACTCGCTAATTATTGTGGCCGGCCAATCTGGGTCGAAGTTCCGATTCGAACTCATTCGCATGAAGGCCTCCCGTTTGTGCTCACCTTGAAGAAGCATGATGGCCCTCTTCGATTTCGATACGATTGTCTCGGGCCCGACCGATACTCCAAAAGTCGGAACCTCCGCAAGAGATTTGAATTCCGGAAAAGTGTGCATGTTGTCGCGCCGAGTTTCTTCGGCCAAAGTGACTATCCGAGTAACAGCTGTTCGCAATGTGCCCCGACCATTGAAGGCAACATGGCCATCGCTTGCCCCTGATGCCAACAAGAAGCAATCGACCCCTAAGGCACCCAACCCAATCTCGTACTCCTCGGGCTTTTCCGCATCCGGTACATGGACCTGTTCGTAAGGCAGTTGCAGTTCTTTTTCCAACCCCGC
Source organism: Actinomycetes bacterium (assembly GCA_025355765.1). Lineage (GTDB taxonomy): Bacteria > Actinomycetota > Actinomycetes > Nanopelagicales > Nanopelagicaceae > QYPT01. The sequence goes on along the minus strand of JANXZB010000029.1, from coordinate 1,301 downwards.
ATTCAGTACTTTCCGGATCTCATCAAAGGCGAACCTGCGGCAGCTGAAATGGGATCGCTCATCAACATTGCGAAATTCTCCATCGGGAAATTGGACCGCGTACTCGTCCATCATTGCGATGTGAACGTGATTGATTGATTGCCGGGCCATCGACACCAACGATGCGAGTGCGCGGTAAGTCGATCGTGGGCTTCTTCCACCCGGACAACCAAGGACATATTCTCTGCCCGATTTATCGGCATCTTGAATGCCTTCGAAGATTTCTTGGGCAGCGGCGGCCCCCAGTTCGGTGTCGGTCGGGAAGACGGTTATCTCGGCTGGCGACATTGTTATCTCCCAAGTCCTAGGGCCTGCGCTTAGCAAGGCCTGCTTATCGTATTTCATCGGCCCATCTGTAATTCAGTAAGGTTTACTCGTGCCTGAATTGCCCGAAGTGGAGACAGTGCGTCGTGGGCTCTCCCATTTAGTCCGCGGTTATCGAATCGATAATGTAAAAGAACTCCACCCACGTGTGAGGAAGAGTTCTTCGTTGATGCCCCTTGCCTCTTTGAATGGAGCGAGGATTCTAGATATCGCCCGCCGAGGAAAGTTCCTATGGTTCATTCTTGATCGGCCCGAGGTGCTTGTCGCTCACCTCGGCATGAGTGGTCAGTTCCTCATCGGCTCCCGTGATCGACCTGCGCCAAGGCACGTGAGGGCGGAATTCAAGCTATCCCGAGGTTTGCGGAGAAGATCGCTGGTCTTCAACGATCAACGCACCTTTGGCTGGCTCTCGATGGAGCAGACAAGCGAGGGGATACCCACATCGGCCCAACACATTGCCAGAGACCCATTTGACCCATCCATTGACATTGCTGGCCTCATTCAGAAATTCAAGAGAAGAAAAATCAAGATCAAGTCAGCTCTTCTCAATCAGGAGATCATGAGTGGTGTCGGCAATATTTACGCGGACGAGGCTCTATGGCGGGCACGAGTTCACCCCGAATCGCTCGCGAGTGCACTGTCGCCCAAGAAGATAGAGAGTGTTATTGAGTGCGCGATAGAGGTCATGAGTGAGGCAATCGAGCAAGGAGGAACTTCCTTTGACGATATGTATGTCCATGTCGACGGAGAGAGTGGGTCCTTTGACCAATCACTTTCGGCTTATGGCCAGACCAACGAGCCCTGTCCCAGGTGCGGCACCCCGATAAAACGAATTGTCGTGGGACAGCGTTCTTCGCATTTTTGTCCTCGTTGCCAGAGGGTCTCTGCGACATCTTTGCGGTTATGATTTAGGCCGCACAACAGGAGGTTCAATGTGA
>JANXZB010000135.1 GCA_025355765.1 Actinomycetes bacterium | reverse complement strand
AGCCTCACGAGATCTCAGTGGTTTCATCCAATGAGCTCACCGGCAAAGCAAGGGTCGAGAATATGGATGCATTCTGGCTGGGCCCGGTCGCGGGTTACAAGTACACCCTCAATGACCAAGAAGCAGGAATCGTCGACATTTTTTATTGGCCCGGAGCTTCTGGGAACACGGATCCCACTGCCTATCTTTACGAAGTCAAGACGTATGAACGTCTGGATGTGTGGAACGCCCACACTCATCCGATCAAAGCTAACGTCAATACAACGACAATTGCGGTGAATAAGATCATCTCTATAAAGATCAATAAATCATCCATGAAGGGCGTGATCGCAACTTTTTCCGACAAACCAGAGATCGTGGCGATCGCATATCCCAAGCCGCAGACCCTCGATAACATGATAAAAAATGTGGAAAGCCTTAAACTCGTTAGATGATGGTTAAGTCAGGTCTAGATCGCAACGTACGCCGAATCATTGCTGCTCAAGGATTGCGCGCGTTTGGTTATGGGTTCACGGCTGTCTTCCTTGGTCGAATGCTCGCGGCCCACGCGGTCTCCACGACAAAGGTTGGCTTGCTACTTGCTACCGTAATCGCCGGTTCCGCTCTGTCATCATTGGTGTTTGGCCGCTACAGCGATAGATGGGGTCGCAGACGTTCATACGGCTGGCTCTACGTGGCAATCGCCGTCGCTGGAGTTGTTGTGGCTTTTGACCCACCACTTTGGGTTATTGCGATTGTTGCGCTGACTGGCACTCTCTCTACCGACGTCATAGACAACGGCCCGGGTACAACACTTGAACAGGCAATGCTTGTTCAGAGCGAAAGCAAAGTTTCCCACGCGAGTATTTTCGGAATGTATAACGCGTTTGGTGCTCTCATGGGTGCCCTAGGTGCTCTCGCTCAAGGATTCATCTCGGCTGTCACCGGTTCATCCCACATCTCATCCTTGGCCTTCATTGTTCTTCTGCCTCTTGGAATTGCAGGAGCAATTCTTGCGGCAACCCTGACTTCGTCTGTTGAGCCAATTAAGGCGAGCCAAGAGGCGAATTTCAGAAAGGAGCACGGCAAGTTGGGCCCCTCGAAGCGGAACGTATATCAACTCGCGGCTTTATTTGCTGCCGATGCAGCAGGCGGCGGTTTGATCACCGCAACGTTTCTTGCCTACTACTTCACCACCAGATATTCGGCTTCCTCGCGAAGTCTCGGGTTCATTTTCTTTGGTGTCTCATTGTTGCAAGCAGCCAGTGTTCTTGTGGCACCAAGATTGGCAAGGCGATTCGGTTTGATTTGGACAATGGTTGGGACACACCTTCCCAGCAATATGTTGTTAGTAGCCATTGCCTTCGCGCCAAATCTCACCGTGGCATTTCTCCTTCTCTTTGCACGGAGCTTCTTGTCCCAGATGGATGTTCCTACGAGGCAGGCCTTAGTGATGACGGTGGTTACGCCAGAAGAACGGACTCCCGCCGCCGCCGTAACGAATGCTGCTCGATACTCTGTCCGCCCCTTTGGTCCGATGGCTGCCGCGGCACTTCAACACATAGCTTTGGGTGCACCTATGGTTGTGGCTGGCACAATCAAGGGGATTTATGACTTGGGAATTCTTGCCTGGGCCAGGAGCAAGAATCTATCGTCCACACCAAGCAAATAACGCGTCGTATACAAACTCACCTTTTTCTAGAAGGCGCTGGTCATCGGATTCCACCAATAGACCGCCGATGCCTATAGCAAGTAGTCCGGCGCCGAGTCGGTCCGTATCGAGGTCCTCTGAAATATCTGCCGCGTGAACTATCTTCGCAAGGCGAACAAGTGCAGCGTTGGATCCCAATTTGTACTCATCAATGAGAGCTTCAAAGGTGCATCGATTGCCTCGATGCGTGTAGATAGCACCGGGGGCATCGAAGGAGTGAGCCTTTAGGCGTTCGGCTTCCCCAAGTACTTCGCTTGCCGGAAGAAAAATGATTTCAGCATCCTCATCGATGAATCTCTTGATAAGCCAGGGGCAGGCAATTCGATCAGTTTTCGGACGCTCGCGAGTAATCCATTTCATCTCTGAATCCTCTATATTCGCTGACCGGTCGTCAATCAATTTCAATCCTTCATTCTCAGCGCTCAGTGCGATACTGCTTTGTGTCCTAACTTCATCACGAGCAAGATTCGACAAGCCCTACATGGTGGAGTTTCATCGCGTGGCCCGTCGTTGGTGCCGGGCTCGCCGTGAGCGTTCTCGGAGCAATGAGAATCGGGCTTTTCGTTCTGCCATTCGCGACTGCAGGCTTGTTGGCTCTTCTAAAATGGGGCGGAAACCGCAAGAGTGCGGTCGGAGTGATTTCTGGATTGGGACTGCCGTTCTTCTACATCTCCTACCTAAACCGAAATGGTCCAGGCGATATCTGCAAGCCGTTTGGGCAAGGTGGATGACAATGCTCGGAGGAGCGCTCCCCAACCCTCAAATGAGCAAGATTTCGAGGGGAAATAGCCTCATTTTGACCCAAAGGCGCCCTCGCGGGTACCCTTACCCTCCTGCGCCAATTAGTGCGCTAGGACAAGTAATTGAAGAGGAACGAGGGCAAGAGCGTGCGTACATTTAGTCCAAAGCCTGGAGATGCGAAGCCAAAGTGGCACGTCATCGATGCTGAAGGCGTTGTATTGGGTCGCGTAGCAACCCACGCAGCAGTCCTTCTCCGTGGCAAGCACAAGCCAACCTTCGCTCCTCACATGGATATGGGTGACTTCGTCATCGTCATCAATGCAGACAAGATTGCACTCTCTGGTCAGAAGACGACCCAGAAGTTCGCACATCAGCACTCAGGTTTTCCTGGCGGCCTAACTTCAACGGTGTACGGGGACTTGCTTGTTAAGCACCCAACGCGCGCCGTCGAAAAGGCCATCAAGGGCATGTTGCCCAAGAACACTCTCGGTCGCGCTGTCGGAACCAAGTTGAAGGTTTACGCAGGCCCAGAGCATCCACACGCTGCACAAGCACCAGTTCCGTATGTTTTCGAGCAAGTTTCACAGATCATTAAGTAGAGGATACGAATAAATGATGTCTGACAACGCCGTAATCGATGATCTAGACGAGACTGAAGTTCCGACTTCATACTCTTCTTCTACTCCAGCAGCTGCAACCAACCGCCCTGCAATCAAGGCGCCAGGTGGCGGAACTGGTCGTCGTAAAGAAGCAGTCGCTCGCGTTCGCCTAACGCCAGGTACCGGTCGTTGGATCGTGAACGGCAAGCCACTTGAGGCTTACTTCCCAAACAAGGTTCATCAACAACTGATTTCCGAGCCATTCCGCACCGTTGGTGCCGAAAATGGTTACGACGTTTTCGCTCGCATTGATGGCGGCGGAGTATCCGGCCAAGCCGGTGCACTTCGTCTCGGCGTTGCTCGCGCGCTTAACCAAATTGATGAAGAGGCACACCGTCCAGCACTTAAGAAGGCTGGATTCCTTACACGTGATGCCCGAGTCATCGAGCGTAAGAAGTACGGTCTAAAGAAGGCCCGTAAGCGCTCGCAATACAGCAAGCGTTAATTCTCATCCGCGATATTTAGTCCGCGAAGATGGCGCTTTTTGGCACCGATGGTATTCGTGGCTTGGCTAATCGAGATGTCACCGCTGAACTAGCACTGGATGTTGCCGTTGCTGCTGCCCACATTCTTATTGAGAGTTTGGGCTCCACGAAAACTCGCCCGCGTGCCATCGTCGGTCAAGATTCCCGCGCTTCGGGTGAATTTCTCGAAGCCGCTGTTGTCGCAGGACTAACTAGTGCAGGCGTAGATGTTTATCGAGTCGGAGTCATCCCGACGCCTGCGATCGCTTTTCTTGTTGCAGAAAGTGGCGCCGATCTCGGCGTTGTACTTAGTGCATCACACAATCCCATGCCAGATAACGGCATAAAGATATTTGCCCGCGGTGGCGGAAAACTTGATGATCTTTTAGAGCAAGCCATCGAAGACCGATTAGGTGAGCCATGGGAACGCCCAACTGGCAAAAATGTCGGTCGCGCCATAAATGATGACACTGCTGCCGAGCGATACCTGAATCATCTGCTTTCAACAGTGGATACCCAGCTGGATGGGCTAAAAGTCGTTGTCGACTGCGCAAACGGTGCGTCCTCATACGTGGCTCCTGAAGCATTGCGTAGGGCCGGGGCAGAGGTCATCGCAATTTCGGATTATCCAAATGGTTGGAACATCAATGAAAATTGCGGTTCCACTCACATGGAATCTTTGCGAGAAAAAGTTATTGAAACATCGGCTGATATTGGCATTGCACATGATGGCGATGCTGATCGTTGCCTTGCAATCGATGCACACGGAAACATTATCGATGGCGATCAGATCATGACGATTCTGGCTCTCGGGTTGAAGCAACGTGGTCTTCTCAAGAGCAACTGCGTGGTTGGTACCGTTATGAGCAACTTGGGTTTCATGAAAGCAATGAAGGAAGCAGAGATTGACGTCATCACCACACCTGTCGGCGATCGTTATGTTCTGGAAAGACTCATTGATTCGGACTGCATATTGGGTGGCGAACAATCAGGTCATGTGATTATGAAACACTTCGCAAATACGGGAGACGGAATTCTTACCGCCCTGTCCTTGCTTCAAGAACTCAAGCGCACTGGTAAGGGTGCAAATGAGTTAGCAAGTGCAATGACGAAATTCCCGCAGGTTCTTCTCAATGTCAGAAATGTCGAGAAAGAAAGACTTTCAGCGTCCACGGTCATTCAAGACGCTGTTCGAGCCGCAGAAGCCGAATTGGGCGATAGCGGTCGAGTTCTACTGCGACCATCTGGGACGGAACCACTGATTCGCGTGATGGTGGAAGCCTCAAGTGATAGCGTTGCCTCTGAAATTGCAACGAGGCTAGCAGAAATTGTGCAGCAGGAACTGGGGTAAATCGTGTGCGGAATTGTGGGATACACAGGACCGCAATCTGCAATAACTCCTCTCATTGAAGGACTGCGCCGCCTTGAATACCGAGGCTATGACTCCGCAGGAATTGCTTTAGGAACTCCCAATAAGTTGTTTGTCGAAAAGCGCGCGGGCAAGTTGGGCAATCTAGAAGCGGCTTTGAACGCAACCTTGCCCCTCACCCACAGCGGAATCGGACACACTCGTTGGGCCACTCACGGCGGCCCAACCGATCGCAACGCCCATCCTCACCTGGATAACGAAGGCAAGTTGGCCGTTATCCATAATGGAATTATCGAAAATTACACCCAGCTCAAAGCCGAACTCATCGGACGAGGTCACAAGTTCGAATCTGAGACTGATACTGAATCCGTGGCGCACCTTCTTAGTGATCTGCGAAGATCCCATGGCGGCGATCTTTCTGCAGCCATGCGCGAGGCCGTAAAGTCCCTTCGAGGCTCATTCACATTGTTGGCGATTCATGCCGATGCACCAGAAGTTATTGTGGGAGTGCGGCGCAATTCTCCCCTTGTTGTCGGCCTTGGCAAAGGTGAGAACTTCTTAGCCTCTGATGTTGCCGCCTTTATTGATTACACCAAGCGCGCCGTCGAATTGGGTCAGGATGAGGTTGTCACCATCCGGCCCGATGGAATCGAGATAACTGACCTCGATGGCAATGCAGTCAAACCCAAGGAGTATGCAATCACGTGGGATGCCAGTGCAGCGCAAAAGGGCGGATACCAACACTTCATGCTCAAGGAAATATTCGAGCAACCCAAGGCTGTTGCCGACACCCTCCTTGGCCGCCTGGGAAAAAATAACGAGATTCTCCTTGACGAGCTGCACCTGACAAAAGAGGAAGTGCGAAGTCTTAAGAAGATTATTGTGCTGGCATGTGGAACCGCCTATCACGCTGGCATGATTGCCAAGTATGCGATCGAGAACTGGGCCAAGGTCGCTGTCGAAGTAGAAGTTGCTAGCGAGTTTCGGTACCGCGATTCGGTAATCGATAAGGACACTTTGGTCATCGCAATCTCTCAATCAGGGGAGACGATGGACACATTGATGGCGCTGCGCCATGCAAAAGTGGAAGGCGCCAAGATCCTCGCGGTCTGCAACACAAATAGTTCAACGATTCCGCGTGAATCCGATGCCGTTTTATACACGCACGCAGGGCCTGAAATAGCAGTTGCATCGACTAAGGCTTTTCTTACTCAGGTCGTTGCGGTTTATCTCATCGGCCTCTATTTGGCCCAGACCCGCGGAGTTATGGATTCAGATGAAGTTCGAGAGATCTTCGATTCCATGAACGAACTCCCCGCCAAGATCGAACAGATACTTGAGACCGTTGAGCCGCTACGCGAACTCACTCGGAGTTTTGCAAAAGAGAATTCCGTGCTATTTCTTGGTCGAAATGTAGGATTCCCCGTTGCTCTCGAAGGTGCTCTCAAGTTGAAGGAATTGGCATACATGCATGCCGAGGGATTTGCCGGCGGCGAACTCAAGCATGGGCCCATCGCGCTCATCGAAGAGGGATCCCTTGTCATCGCCGTTCTACCATTCGGTCACGAATACGGGTTGGATGAAAAGATGTTGAGCAACGTGCAGGAAGTAAAAGCTCGCGGCGCCAAGGTGATCGTTATCGCCGAGGAAGGCGCCGAGGTTACGGGTGCCGCCCATACGATTCGCATTCCATCGGCACCAGCCTTGCTCCAGCCAATACTGGCAACCGTTCCGCTTCAGGTATTTGCCTACGAAATGGCAGTAGCCCGGGGCAATGATGTTGATCAGCCGCGCAACCTAGCAAAATCGGTAACGGTCGAGTAAATGACCTCGCAGGCCTTGGTCCGGCGGGAGCAAATGGTTCGAGCCCTTCGTTGGTCTGCTCTTTTTTTCGTGGGTTTTCTCATCGTCACTCAACAGGTGATAACAGATGGGCCCCTTATCAATATCGATCGCAGCCTCTCCCAGGCCAAGCGTCCGCACGTAGCCCACTGGTTGGATTTCATTTTCAGGAAGATCGACAATCTTGGTTTACGTGGACTGACCGCCACAGTGCTGCTTATTGCAGCCGCGCTCATTGCTTGGCAATTCCGTTCCTGGAGACCCTTGAATCTGGCCGTTCTATCGTTGCTGGCACTCAATCTTGTTGTGGGCGTTGCAAAACTCACCATTGGACGGACCAAACCGCGTCTCAATATTGATCTCATTCATGCCGGCGGGCTCTCGTATCCAAGTGGGCACGCTTCCAATGCACTGCTTTCCTGGGGAATGCTGGCTTACTTAATTTATCGCTACACGCACCGCGATGTGTTTCACGGGCGCCTTCTTGCGCTCATCGTTAGCGCGATTACCTTGGGAGTCTGCGCTGTTTCATTATTTCGATCAACCCATTGGTTCTCGGATTTACTCGGCGGGCTCTTTATCGGCGGATCACTTCTAGTCCTAATTATTGCAATTGATCGATTTGTCCCTTCTGAAAGTCAGCCCACCTGACTTAGTATTGCCTCATGATTGATGGCATAGGAATTGACGTTGTTGATATAGAAAGATTCAGCCAATCTCTGGCTCGAACCCCTGGACTCACACAAAGACTCTTCACCGCTGCCGAAAGTGTTCTTCCCATCTCCTCACAAGCGGCCCGCTTTGCCGCTAAAGAGGCGTTAGCAAAAGCTTTGAATGCCGGCAAAGGACTGCCGTGGCTTGATGCAGAAGTCATTAATCTTGAATCAGGCAAGCCCGAATTTCTCTTCCGAGGTCAAATTGCCGATTTGGTCGACGGAGCCAACGTCCACTTATCTATCTCCCATGACGCAGGGATCGCCTCTGCAGTTGTGATTGTCGAACGGTAATGAGCAATAGGGCGCAAGCAGAAGTTGATCTTTCGGCGATAGCTGCCAATGTAAGACATTTGCTCAAGCACGCTGGCGTTCCGGTCATGGCTGTCGTAAAAGCCGACGCGTACGGTCACGGCCTGATTCCGGTGGCGCAGACGGCTCTGTCTGCAGGAGCGCAATGGCTCGGAGTCGCTCTTCTGGAGGAGGCTCTTGCCCTTCGCAACTCTGGAATCTCGGCGCCGATTCTTTCTTGGCTTGTTCCACCTGGATCCGATTACTCAAGTGCAATACAAGCCGATATTGATCTGGCTGTCCCATCCCTTGCGATATTCGAAGAGATCTTGTCAGCAGGACGCTCTGCATTAAAGCGTCCACGAATTCACATTGAAGTCGATACCGGTATGACGCGGGGTGGATTTCTAGATGAGTGGGATAGTTTCCTGGACCTTCTCTCTAAGGAAAGAGCTGGTGTCCAAGTAATCGGGTTCTTCTCGCATTTTGCGCGCGCCGATGAGCCAGGCGTGCTTCAAAATGCAATACAACTCAAACGCTTTATCGAGATGAGCGACGATCTCAATCGGATTGACGTGGAACCTGAAATTCATCACCTATCAAATTCAGCAGCCGCATTAATGGATGCTTCATCGCATTTTGACCTTGTTCGAATTGGAATCGCCACTTATGGCCTGACTCCCGATTTAAAGCATCTGGGATCATCCCAGAGCCTTGGTCTGCGACCGGCAATGACTCTTAAAGCGAAATTGCATGTAGTCAAAGATGTGCACGCCGGTACGCCAGTTGGTTACGGCGCGACATCAACAACCAGCTCCGATACTAAGTTGGGCGTCGTTGCTATCGGCTACGCCGATGGAATTCCACGGGCAGCACAGAACGCAGGTGTTTTTGTCAATGGGCGACGGGCTCCAATATTGGGCCGCGTATCTATGGATCAATTTGTTGTTGAGTTGGGCAAGGATTCCACTGCGAAGGCTGGGGACTGGGTGATAATTTTCGGCCCAGGAGACGAGGGCGAATACACGGCAGATGATTGGGGCAGTGCTAGTTCGAGTATTAATTACGAAGTCGTTACTCGAATTGGGCCGCGAGTGCCTAGAATCTATACGTCTACAACGGAGTAAGGAGTGCTGTGACGTCGTCTTCAGCTCTTCTTGAAATCAAAGGCCTTTCCATCAGTTTCGGTGGGTTGCAAGCGCTACGCGATGTTTATCTCGATCTCCACGCAAACGAGGTTGTCGGAATCATTGGCCCCAACGGCGCGGGCAAGACCACTCTCTTTAATGCGTTGTGCGGGTTGGTGAAACCCGATCACGGCGAGCTTTTCCTCAACGGTTTGCCGCATAAATGGCCGCATACCCATGAACTCGCGAAATTAGGGATCGCCCGGACCCTGCAGGGAGTTGGCCTATTCGGTGACCTCACGGTTCTCGAAAACGTCATGATCGGTGCGCATAAATTCGCCCACACTGGATTTGTATCTGCTGCATTCGGAAGAAATACCGATGAGAATAAACTACGCGATCGGGCGATGTTGGCCCTCGAGCGGGTATACGCAACGCGGTTAGCTGGTCGTCGGGCCGACACACTTTCTTACCCCGATACCAAGCGCGTCGCCATTGCACGAGCTCTTGTGAGCGAGCCCAAGATATTGATGTTGGACGAGCCGGCCGGTGGCCTTGGTGAAGAAGACATCGCTTGGATGAATTCGCTCATTCATAATCTCAAAGCACACAGTTCGATTCTTATTGTTGAACACCATATGGATGTTGTCATGTCGGTCTGTGACCGACTTTACGTTCTCAATTTCGGACAGGTGATCTCTAGTGGGGCAGCTGAAGTTGTCAGGCGAGACCCGGCAGTTATCGCGGCCTATCTTGGGGTGAGTGCGACATGACTCTGGTCGTCTCAGACTTAAGCGTGGATCACGGAGCCATTCGGGCTATCAACGCGATCTCCTTCCGTGTTGAAGAGGGCCAGATGGCGGCGGTGATCGGCGCCAACGGTGCCGGAAAGACAACCCTGCTCCGCGCTCTGTCAGGACTTACCCGCGCAACGATGGGATCGGCCACGTGGCAAGGCCACGAATTGCTCTATTCGAAACCGGAAAAGTTGGTGCGCTTGGGCGTCTCTCACGTCTCGGAAGGTAAATCGGTAATTGCCGAACTCACCGTAGAGGAGAATCTTCAACTTGGCGCGCTCTGGCGACGAAACTCCGAAGAATCGCGGGCAACAAGGGAGAAGATTCTGGAGACTTTCCCTCGACTTTCCGAACGCCTTTCCCAACCAGCAGACACGCTCTCTGGCGGAGAACGCGCGATGTTGGCTATTGGCAGGGCGTTGATGTCCAAGCCTCAGTTGCTCTTGCTCGACGAGCCCTCCCTTGGTCTTGCTCCTCTCATCGTTGAGCAGATATTTCAGAGCATTCGCGAACTCACATCGCAGATGGGCTTGACGGTGATTTTGGTTGAACAGAATGCGATGAGCGCGCTCAAGATTGCCGATATCGGAATTGTTCTGAATTTGGGACGTATTGCTGCGATGAATTCAGCGCAACAACTTATTTTTGACCCGCAGGTTCGTGCGGCTTACTTGGGATATTGATCATGTACCAACTCATCAACACGATCCTCATAGGAATAACCTCCGGCGCGATTTACTCATTGATGGCAATATCACTCGTTCTGGTCTGGCGCAGTGCGCGAGTTGTTAACTTCGCCCAAGCGGGTCAGGCGTTGCTTTCGACATACATTGGTTATGAATTTATTCAGAAGTTTCATTCCTTCTGGTTGGCGCTGTTGCTTGCAATGATCGCTGGCGCAGCAGTCTCAGCGCTTATCGATGCCACCTTTATGCGAACGCTATTTAGGCGGGCAGGTCACGGCCCGATTGCGGGCGTTGCACCGATTATTGCCACTCTCGGCCTGCTTGGACTTATTCGAGCAGGCCTGGGGTTGGTCGTGGGTGGCAAAGATGTGCGCATTGCCCCGCCCGTGTCAAACGTGGGCTATACGTTCTCGGGTCACACACTTGCATTTTCTCCTCTCAAACTTGTCATCGTCACATCAGTTCTCGTTCTAATGCTTGTTCTCTCTCTGGTATTTCAGCGAACAAATGTTGGGCTCGCTCTGCGCGCATCGGCCTACTCACCGCAGATTGCGAGCCTAGCTGGCGTGCGAGTAGATGGCATGCGCACACTCGGTTGGGCCTTGGCAGGAGCAGCGGGTGCCGCGGCCGGAATGCTGCAAACACCAGATGGCACTGGCGCACTCTCACCCGATTCACTCGAATTCAGTCTTCTGTTAGTTTTTGGTTTTATT
>JANXZB010000134.1 GCA_025355765.1 Actinomycetes bacterium | reverse complement strand
ACCCTCGTTTGAAATCGAATTGGTTGCCTTCCATCACCTGGCGACAACTGGGAACCAAATGACCGACCCTATTGCTGCAGGTAATGAAGACTTGGCAATTTCGCAGATGATCGCCAGGAAAATCTGCGAGGCAGAAGGCATTAAAACCGGTGGAGATCTGTAATCGAGTCAGGTTCTAATGAACTTGGGCGCTCTTTCGCCTGATGACGGTTTTGAACTTAAAACCATTCTTCTCTGCGATCGCCTTTATTGACTTAGGTATGTCCCCGAAATCGAAGTCATAATTGATCACGACGCCATTGGTACCCATTAACGTGCCTTTGACGTGTCGCATCAAAGTCTTGCCGGACTGAAACGATGACTCCCCGCTAGCACCAAATGAGAAACCTTTACTCTTTTCAGTGGTTTTCTCGTAGAGAAAGACAGTCTTCTCGGCTTCATCAACCAGAACGGCATCTTCATACCTGATCTTTTTCTCACCAGAGCCCATCTTGGCATCGAGCAATTCAGAGTCGACGGTGATGTCAGACTCTCCCCCTTTTACCGGGGCGAGAGCCTTGGACTCCAACAGTGCGAATATCTCCTGAACAATTGCATCTTTCATGTTTCACCTAAGCTTTCAGAGCAACTGCGATGAGATTGGAACGCGGGCTTTCCGCGTCAGAATAGAGAGCAACGACCCCGATGTAGATGGTCACTTTCGGCGTCAACTTAGTAAGCGTGCAGGAGAAAATAATCGCCTTCGTTCTGCAGAAGGAGAGCAATTGACCTGCCTTGCTATAGATGCCTACTCGGTAATAGGTGATCTTCTTTCCGGCCGTGATTTTCGGTGCCTTCCATGTCACCTTCACAGCCTTGGACAGAGCAATGGCCTTGACGGGTTGGGGAGCAGTCAAAGCGCTGGCTGAAGAACTTGTTGTTGGTTTGGGGGGGTGGGCGAATTGCTGGCAGCCGAACCTGTAAAGACTTTATACCGAGGCGAGGATGGGAAACTTGAACCAAGGGAGGTAACAGTTCGCACCTGTATGTAGAAAGTGGAATTCACTCTGAGTCCACTGATGAAACACGTGGTTGCAGATGAAGGGTCCGCGGTGCAGTAACTTACGTAGGAACCGGCTGAAACTTCAGGACCGGTAAACGCCTCTGCTGTTTACCAGGCGAACTATCCGATTCCCAGTGACGTCGAAGGCGACCACTTGACTGTCACCTTTCCTGAACTATCGCTCATGGCAGTTACGTTGGATGGGGGCGACCCGGCGTTACCGGGTGAGATCGACTTCATCGCACTCGGTCCACTTGTGCCGGCGCTATTGGCCGCAATCACATCAACGTAGTAATTAGTTCCCGAAACTAAACCGCCGATGATGCAACCCAATCCAGTTGTGGAGCACGATGCAAATACTGGTGAGGTAGTTGGAGGTGCAATAGTCCATACTCTTGCGGTGTAATTGAGCGCTTCTCCGCCCGTGGAACTGGGTGCATCCCATGTGATCGCAACTTGCGTTGGACCCGCCATCGCATCCACATACTGCGGGGCAGAAGGGATCGTTGAGGCGTTCGCCGCGGGATTAAGAAAACTACCTAGCGATAAAGACATAACGAAAAACAATACTCGACCAATAAGACTCGACGGCAGTCGACTTTCTCTAACACGAATTGTCATCACCGTCACCCCCTCACAGGAAATCGAAGCGGAATAACTTCTCTTGGATGCTACAACTGAGGCACATTCTTGTCTGCAGTCATGGCTAGGTGCAGCCCTATTCTCGCTGCTAGGAAGGAGTGAATTACGCGACTTTTAACGCCGGGTAGGAGGGTTGGCACGGGTCCAAAATCTAAGTCGTCCGAGTAACTTCTCGCTTATGAAGCGTTATTTAATTGCTTTCGTCGCACCCCTCATCGGATTCCTCCTCGTCGCTCCATCACCGGTGAATGCGGTCTCAAATTCGCCGGGAAGCAAATGTCCCAAGGTAGGTGCATCAACCAAATCAAGTAAATTCTCCTTGATCTGCACGAAGAGTGGAAAAAACTCGTATGTAAAGTCACCACACCCTCTAAAGCTCCCTCCTCGAGCAAGCCGTCAAAGTCACCAACGTCTCTCAGTGGACCCAAGATTGGTGATTCTTGTCCAAAAGTCGGAGATCTACTTCCTTACCAGGGACATTCGATTCGATGTATGGAAGACGGCAAGTGGGCAGATTGGTGAAGTCTCATAATTCACAGCCAGTTACGGATCGAAGAAAAACGGAAGACGATAAAATATATGCGTAGGAAATGCACAAAATTAGTGGAGAGGCTTTTCGTGCAGGGCAATGTTGCCCGCTTTCGCCTTAGGAGCGAACCATGATAACTAAAAAGTTACTTACCGCTGGAGTGCTATCCGCTGGACTTATTTTCAGTTCAATAAGCGCAGTCAGTGCCGACACGACTCCACCACCAACTGCCAAATCGCCGACGGCATATGCTGCGCAATTGGCGGCTTATAAAGATGCCCTCGTTCAATACCGCGTCACGATGGCGGTAAACGCAATTAACTACAGAATTGCTTTAGAGAAGTATCAAACTGACTGGCAGGCGGCTCTTGCCAAATACCAAGCCCCATACAAAGCAGCTCTTGCTCAGTATCAACTTCTGCAGGCCGCCTATCTTGCAAAGTTGGCTCCGGTAGCCGCGATTAGAAAGGCCGCACTCGACAAGGCCGATGCCGATTTCCTCGCAGCGATAGCGAAGGCAACCACGATCGCTCAGAAAAATCTGGCGTAGAATGCTCGCACCAGTGCAACTGCAGCAGCAACCACGGCTTACAAAACCGCTGTCGCGGCCCTCGGTAGCGCTCCAGTGAAACCTGTTAAGCCAGCCGAGCTTACGAAGCCATCCCTTCCCGTCAAACCGATCGCTCCAACCAAGCCGGTACCTCCGGTAAAGCCAGGCAATACCAAGAACTAGATATAGTCCCAGGAATAGTTAACCCCCAAACTCGCAGTTGAGTTTGGGGGTTAACTATTTTTCAATCGAATGTTAAGGAGTGGCCCCGGTCCAACTTCCACGTCCCGAGCACAAGTCATAACCGACAAGACACCCGCCAGTATTTCCACCTGCAGTGATGTCTCGGTAGGAGATGTTGTTTGCATAGACGTACGCGGAATTCACTTGCGCACCACTTGCTGCAGAACGAGCCGCCCACATTGGAGAAGATGCACTTGTGCCGCCGACGACAAACCAACCTGATTGGCCGTTGTACCTGACCGTGTCATAGACCGAGACTCCTGAGGCGGGATCTGCATCAAGTGATACATCAGGGGTGGAGCGCTTTGTTCCGCAGAGGCTCTCAAATGCCGCCTGCGCACTACTAGCAGATTCGTAGGTGCTGCATCCACCGCCTCCCGAGGCCCAGCCGGTCTCGCTATTGAGGGATCCATTGGCATTAAAAGTGAGAGTTGTTCCACCAACTGAAATGACGTTAGGAGATGAAGACGGATATTGCGCTGGTAATCCGCTATCACCTGAGGAGACGAAGTAACTTACGCCCGAAGTTGTGAAGTGGGAATCCCAACCAGTTTCTGACGATGATTCGCTTCCGCCCCAACTATTAGAGACATATGTTGCATGGGCCGAGGCATAGTCTTCGGCGGCAAAAAGATCATTTGTGTTTGCCGACTTGGCCTCGACTAGAAGAATCTTCGCGCCAGGGGCGATTGCATGTGCCCACTGAATATCCAGGCTGATCTCAAGGGACCAACCGGCATTTGTTCTGGGATAGGACGTGCCGCCGGTTTGATTCACTTTCGCAAAGCAACCGTTCGCTGTCGTGCACGCAGGTAAACCATATTGCGATGAGAAAACACTGAGATCTGCTTCAGCATGCGGATCGTCATACGCATCGACAATTGCGATGGTCTTACCTGCACCCAATGTTGAGGAAGCTGAAAAAGCGTATGCGGACTTGATCTGTGCTGGGCTCAACCCAGAAGGTGTAGTTGAAGTAGCCGGCGTGACATGGTCACTTCCAACAATTACCTGCGAATGGCATCGCATGGAACCTGGGTCAGGCGTTCCGCATACTGCGCGATGCTCGGAACTGACCCCGGCGGCGTTTGCGCTGGTTGCAACGAGGGAACCGGTGAGGGCCAGGGCCGAAGCCGCGATAGCCACAAGGGACTTTGAGCGCACGTTGATTTTCATTTCGGAATCGTACCGATGGCACACTCAGGTAGACGTCACCTTTTTAGGGGTCAAAATCAGGTGAGGCATTCATCCGTCCGATTTTTCTACCGAGAAGTAACCTAGGGAAAAGCCGGTCATTCCAATATATTCACCAAATGGCAATGCTCCCGTGGACTCTTGCATGGGAGCGATTGCGCAAACACTCACTTCGGACCTTCACCGTCGCTCTCTCAGTTGCTCTTGCCCTGGTCGCCCTTCTCGCCTTGCAGGGGATCTCCCATTCGACCGGCAATTCCCTGATCACGTACGCCCTTTCCAAATTGCCCGCGGGCGATCGGACCCTGACTTTGACGTCCAACAAGATCATCGCCTCCCCTGACCAACTTCACTCCATCGATACCTACCTATTGGCGCATCTATCAAAGCTAACTTCGGGTGAGCTGAACCCTGAAATCCTCTATCACGAGATATCTGACTCCCATGGCGTCGGCTTCTATTTAGCCGGGATCGATTCTCTTCAAACGTCAGTTCGCCTGACCTCCGGAAGAATGCCCAGCCAGTGCACTCCAACTTTGTGCGAGGTCATTCAGGTTGGAAGACAAGGTAATTCGTCGCCTAAATTGGACCGTCTAGGAATAGAAATTGTCGGTGAAGGCACTTTTCCAAATTCCCAATTTTTCACTGGAACCATGGCGCCTTCCGATGGCGCAGCCTTACTCGTGGCAAAAGGAATCGCTGCGGTAAGCGCCCTGTCTCACTTTGCGAATCTGCAAGGTGCAAATGGGTGGGTGGGGACGATGAATCTTTCCAGAATCGCAGCCGACGGTGCCGATGCATACATCGCGTCCATGTTGGCTTTTGAAAATCAACTCTCCATTGATCATCCTGAAGTGACTCTCACCTGGCCACAAGATGCCTTATCCGAAGCCAGCGACCAAACCAAGGGCATCTCCGACAAATTCGTTTTGCTTAATTTCGTAGTCGGTGCACTCCTTATTGCATTTCTAATCCTTTTCTCTCTCAGAAATCGTCGCGAACAGCAATTATTTCAAGCAGGATTGAGTCGGATTGGCACGCCAAAGAGAGTAATCCTCTTTGAAATGGTTGTAGAAAACTTCGCGCCGCTGATTCTGGGCACCTTCATTGCACTCATGATCTCGTTACTCATCCCTGCCGCACTATCGCTTGCACATTTTCACGCGCACCTTCTTCCGATCTTTCAAGGATGGCCAAAGTACCCCTTCCTGATTTTCGCAGCGTTGGGAATGGTTTCTGGTTCATTGATGTTGGGTGACAAAGCATGGAGGCGCCAGCTCTGGATTCCCTTTTCTGTGGGCACGATCTTCTTGCTCGCCTTCCTCCAACAAAATGGCACCCACGAGTTGCGTTTCTGGCTCGTCCCCTTTGCCTACACCGTGATTCCTGCCCTGATCGGATACCTCACCTTGCGCTGGGCGAGTCTGTATTGGCGAAATCGAAGCCACCTGGCATACATACTTTTCCGCGAGCATGTTGCAATGTGG
>JANXZB010000118.1 GCA_025355765.1 Actinomycetes bacterium | reverse complement strand
GTCTCGGCCGCCAGTTGATCAACTAGAGCAGGGTCAAGGACTGAGCCTTCAACGAAGGTAAGTTTGCCTGACTTTTTGGCCTGATCCAGGTTCTCGACGAGGCCGGTTTCCAGATTGTCCAAAACGGTGACTTCGTGGCCTTCTTGGACCAGGCGGTCGGTAAGGTGTGAGCCGATAAATCCGGCGCCACCGGTAACTAATACGCGCATTACCCCACCTTATTGGGTGGGAGAGGCCCGACCTCACATCCTCACCGCGAGCCCAAAGGTGCCGCTCACCTAACTCACAGGAATTTACGGTTACCTTCAGCCATGGCAGCCAAGGAGCAGAGGACAAAGAGTTCTCGGGTCGACTGGGCAGCCCTCATCACCGGCTTGGGTTTAGGCCTGAGCGTCGCCCTGCAGATCACGACCATGCGAAGGTCGGATATCAGTTCGGTCTATTCGTCAATCAACACCCTCTCGCGCCTCTGCGCCTTGATTGGTACCTATTTTGCCTTGCTTGGAATCGTCCTGGTTTCACGAATTCCTTGGGTGGAACGCGGAGTCGGTCATGACCGCTTGGTCACGTGGCATCGCAAGCTCGGCCCATATTCGCTATTTCTCATCGGCTTTCACGTTCTCTTTGTCATCTTGGGTTACGCCGGACAAGACCACGTCGCCTTGATCGTGGAACTCTGGCGCCTGCTGCATCAGTACCTCTGGATGTGGGCGGCATTGGCTGGATTCATCTTGATGATCATGGCTGGGGTTACCTCGTATAAGAAAGCCCGCGCCAAGATGAGTTATGAAACCTGGTGGATGATTCATGTCTACACCTATCTGGCGATTGCCCTCTCCTTCATGCATCAGGTGCTGAATGGCCCGATGTTTATTGGCCATCCGCTAAATCGCGCATATTGGACAGCGTTGTATGTCTTCATGGCGGCCAGCATCGTGATTTGGCGAATCGGAATTCCGATCGCGCGCTCGTTCCGACACAACCTCAAGGTTCATAAGGTTGTCATCGAAGGCCCAGGCGTGGTCTCCGTCATCATGCGGGGGCGAAAACTTCACAAGTTAGCAGCCGAGGGCGGACAGTTCTTCGGTTGGCGCTTCCTTGCTCGCAACCATTTTCTGATTTCACACCCGTATTCACTATCGGCGGCCCCAACACAACATCTCATGCGGATCACAGTGAAGGACTTGGGCGATCACTCTCGATCACTCGCATTCCTAAAGCCAGGCACTCGCATTTTTGTTGAAGGTCCGTATGGGGCTTTCACTGCCGGACGGTCTTCTCGTCGCCACGTGGTCCTAGTCGGCGGAGGAGTTGGTATTACACCGATCCGCGCCATCATGGAGGAGTTTCGAGACGGCGTTCAGATGGACGTGGTTTATCGGGCTTCTCGCAACGAGGACTTGGTGCTCAAGCAGGAATTGGATTACTTGGCGGCACAATCGCAAGGCTCCATCCGCATTCATTACTTGGTGGGATCGCGGCGTGACCACCCCATGGATGCCAAGACCCTCAATCGTTTGGTTCCGCTCTTTGCCGACTCTGATATCTATATCTGCGGCCCCGGCCCGCTTGTGGATGCGGTACGCCAGGCAGCCAAAGACTCCGGGGTGCCCAAGAACCGCTTCCATGACGAGGCTTTTGCCTTCCACTCAGAATGAGTACTCAAAGTCGAAGGATAGGCACGGTTTGGATTCAGGTCTCTCACAGGTTCTTAGGCGAATATCAGTGCCTGGCCTTGGGAATTAAGTCATTTAGGGGGTACGCATGAAACGGGCACTGCTTATTGCAGGAGGCACGGTAGGTGGCTTAGGCGCTGTCCTCGCCATCACCCCACCGCAACTGAACTCGCAAGGCGCCATGGGTGGCCTTTCCAATATTGCAAGCGCTAGCGCAACAACTGCTGCCCCGGTTGCCCAGACAACCACGACGACTCCTGCGGCAACAACCCCGGCGACTCCAACTGCGAACACCTCTGCTGTCACAACTCCTAAAGCGACCACTGTCAAAAAGAAAAAGGTCACAAAAAAGAGAGTGGCGATTGCCAGAGCGACGCATAAAACCGTAGCGCCGACAGCAAATACACCGACGGCAGCCGCAACAACTTCGGCCGGTAGTACGCCTACTCCGACTCCCGTCAAGAGCACTCCAGCGGCACCGACACCGGTTACAAAGAAAGTTTCTGGGACATTCACGGGCAATGTCGTAAACGTTAATTACGGAAACGTGCAAGTGCAGATCACAGTGGTCGATGGCAAGATCACGGATGCCCAAGCTCTACAGGCTCCAACGGGACGAAGTGATCGTTACACGCAGTATGCACTCCCAATCTTGCGCTCGCAGACACTGGCTGCCCAGGGATCCAATATCCAAGGCGCCTCGGGTGCTTCTTATACTTCATATGGTTGGTACACCTCGCTTCAAGCAGCCTTGGCAAAAGCCGGGCTGTGACATGATCTCTTCGTGGGACAAATACGCGCAGAGATAGAAGTTTGGGGCACGGTTCTCTTTGTTGACGCTTCCACCGGAGACGACGAGGAAGACATGCAACTAGGAATTGACAAGGTGCGAGAATTTGCCATTCATGTGGATGAAGTTTTCTCTACGTACAAATCTGATTCGGTGATCTCCCAGTTGCGAAGAAATGAAATCTCCATCGAGTCCACATCTGATGAAGTAAAAGATGTCTGGAATCGCTGTGCATTTGCCCGCGATATTACAGAGGGCGCCTTTGACCCATGGGCTGTCGTTGGTGGATTTGACCCTTCGGGTTTGGTAAAGGGATGGGCCGCAGATAAGTGCGCCGAAATTATGCTCGCAGAGGGCGCAAAACACGTGCAGGTAAATGCGGCAGGGGATCTTTCTTTGCGCGGCGGTCATTTTGATTCAGGAAACATCCTTCCGTGGTCCATCGGCATTGTTAATCCGGAGAATCGGCAGGAGATAGTTCAGGTCTTTAACATTATGGACGGGGCGATTGCCACTAGCGGGACATATGAAAGAGGAGCCCACATTCTCGATCCGCACACTGGTTTGATTGCGATCGGTGCGCGTTCAGCGACCGTCATTGGCCCAGACGGAGGATTAACTGACGCGCTTGCAACGGCCTTGATGGTCGAAGGTCGAGATGGAGCTATCTGGTTTTCACATCCCGACTTGGCAGAATATTCGGCTTGGGTTGTAGACCGCCACGAAGATGTGGCATGGAGTGTGGGACCAGAATCCCTTAAGGGGGGTTAGCGGAAAGGATTTACAGGCGTTATCACTACGTCATTCGGGACTTCCAAGACAGAGAGACCTGCATTTCGAAGTTCATCAAGAAGCTGCGCATCTGATCTGAGCATTGCACGAGTTGTTTGCCACCCACGCACGCTCTTAGCCGCACCGGAATTCCCGAAGACACCTACATTTCGGGCTCGACCACTGGAGTCGTGTCGCAACAGCGCGATTATTCCTCCGAGCTTGGCCGCATGGAATGCGAGAGCCCAGGCTTGAGGTCTGGTGTAGTCATCGCCCGAGAAGTCATCTAAGGTGACGCCGAATTCTGTGGCTCTTCGATCAGTCATCTTGGCAAACTGGATATTTGCGGTCCTAGTCGCCGTGAGCAATGTTCTGCAGTCAATGTCGGTGCGGTTAACAACTGCAGCGCCTCGAAATGTCTCACTCCAGGCACCAAATTTCTCAGTGGAGAAGTAGCAGGTGCCGTGAGGTTGGGGTAAGTCAAACCTCCCAGCTCGTGGGGCCCCGACACTTGAAAAGTACCAACCGGAGCGAATTCCAGGGGTCGTGGACACATGCTTGTAGAGACGATACAACGGCGAATGGGCGCTCAGTGTGGTCTTGGGAAATCCCCTAACACCAAAGGGTGGTTTAGCGCTCGTCACTTCAGGCGCTTAGAGACTGCGCCCAGTGGTGAGCAATCGACACCACCTGTTCCACGTTGCCTTGGTGAAGGGCCTCGATGGGCGCGGTGTTCCCAAGCTCCTTTTCTTTGGAAACCAGCCAGGACGCAAGTGTCCAACGTGAAAGTAAATCCTCGGGAAGTTGGGCTAGAACCTCACCCAAACCTTGAACCACGGTGCGATCTCTAAACTGAAAAGATGGATAAATTACGCGTTTCGAGCCAGTGGTGAGTGCCAGCAAATTCTTTCGCTTACTTATGGCCTGCCGAGACAGGGGCTTTCCGCTTCGGGAAAGTAGGTTTCGGACGCCCTCTACGTCGTAAAAAGTCCCAAGGTGCTCTTGCCATGCCTTTGAAGCATCGATGACTTTTTCAGCCGTCTCACGCGCGAATCGTTGGGTGTCTTCTATCTGGTTAATTTGCTGGCCTTGGGGGTCAAGGAGGTACAACTCTCTAGCGAGCATTTCGATAAAATGCTCAACTCCATCAGACTCCGGGCGTGCCTGAGTTGTATTCGCCGTAACGTGAGTTGCTGCTTTAGTGGGCACGAGACCTCCGTCAACCTTGTCAACCTCTATAGTACGCAGTTCGTCAACTTTGTCAACCATCCATTTGCCATCATATCGGACTCGCTCGCTATTCCTTAGGCGGTGATTTCAGTCAGTTGGGCCACATGTTCAGGACTCATCTCAACCACCTGCACAATTTCGCCTAGCTGCTCAACGGTTCGCGCACTTGCGATGGGAACACTGACAGTTGGTTGAGCTCGTAGCCATGCGAGCGCGATTGCTGATGGAGCGCAGGCATAATGTCTGGCGATCTCCTCCAGAGCCTCGATCGTTCTCCAGCCCTTTTCATTCTGGTATGAAACCACACCGGCTGCGCGCACTGATTCGACGGTGACCCCAGGCTTGTATTTGCCGCTGAGGAAACCGCGTGCCAAGCCGAAGAAAGGAATAACAGAAATGCCACGTGCGCTTACTACGTTGGCGACCTCTCCCTCAATTCCCTTGCGTTCCATGAGGTTGTATTGATCTTGCAGAGCCACGTATGAGGCGAAACCATTTTCCTTGCTGATTTGCAGAGCCTCGTCCAAACGCTTGGCAGAATACTGAGAGGCAGCGATGTACCTAACTTTCCCATCTTGGATGAGTTTGGTGAACGCTTCCAGCGTTTCTCCGAGTGGGGTCGTGGCGTCATCTTCGTGCGCGTAGTAAAGATCAATGTGGTCAGTCTGTAATCTGCGAAGAGAGTCATTGCATGCGGCCACAATATTTTTGGCGCTAAGACCCGGCCGTTTTGAATATTTTGCTACTTTCGTGGCCACGATCATCGAATCGCGGTTGCCATGTTTCTTCATCCAATTTCCAATGATCTTCTCGCTCTCGCCACCTTCGTTTCCGTCTTTCCACTCTGAGTAGACATCGGCCGTGTCGACGAAATTGCCTCCGTGCATCGAGTAGGCATTGAGGATGTCGAAGGATTGGGCTTCAGTGGCGCTCCATCCAAAGACATTGCCGCCAAGGCAGAGAGGATGAACGGTGAGGTTTGTCTGAGGAATAGTGATCATTGCCCAACCGTAAGGCAGGATTAGCCCATGCGCGAAACCACTGGAAGCTTTACTAGCGCCGACCTTGCAAAGGAGGCCGCCACCTTGATTCTGCCTTCTCTCATGCAGAGCGAGGCCATCGAGATTGGCGAAATTGCGGTTGCAATAGGGCGAGATCGTTCTCTTCCGATTGCTGTGGAAGTGCGACTTAAAGATTGGATCGTGTTCCATGCATCACTTGCCGGATCAACGCCTGAGAACGACTCTTGGATTTCTAGAAAGGCCCGCGTCGTCATGGCCACAGGGCATTCAACGATCTTTGAAAGAGTCCTCGCCGAGGAGCAGGGCATTGATTGGTATTCCTCAACTGGGCTGTCGGAGGAGACCCACGCGATCCACGGAGGCGGTCTGGCCTTGAATGTGAAGGGTCTGGGATTTGTGGGGATCCTGCTCATTAGTGGTCTACCGCAAGTAGAGGATCACCTACTGGGTGTCGAAGTCATCACCGAATATTTGGCGCGCAAGGGTGAACTTTCGTGAGTGTCTGGGCCTGCGGCGAGGCTCTCATTGACCTTCTTCCAGAAGGCGCGGTAGTTGGCGGCGGTCCTGCAAATACGGCGAAAGCGCTGGCACGGCTTGGACGAAGTGTTGAGTTTATCGGCGGTATTTCCACAGATCGCTATGGTGTTCAAATTGCCCAGGAATTACGAAGCGACAAGGTTGGCCTGAACCTTTCTCACTTCGGAGAAGAACCGACCGCAACCGCCCAAGTGACTCTGGATGAAAAAGGGACCGCGTCATATCTTTTCAAGGTCGAGCACACTACGACCTTCGAATTCAAGACAGACTGGTTGCCCGACCCAGCTCGCGCACGAGTTGAGGCACTGCACGTCGGTTCTCTTGCAACAATCGTGGAACCTGGCTCGCAGGCCCTTTATGAATGGGTGATGAGAGTCGCTGAATTTGCACCCGTGATTTTTGATCCAAATGTGCGCAGTGCTTACCTTGCAGATCGCCCCCTTTATGTCGCCTCAGTTGAGAAATGGATTTCAATTTCAACCCCCGAGTGAATCCAATTCTTGGCGACTTCCACTTGTTCCAAATCTGGA
>JANXZB010000099.1 GCA_025355765.1 Actinomycetes bacterium | reverse complement strand
GCGATTCCGGACAGGGCGCTACCGCCAGAACCTATGACTCCGACCAGGGCAAATTGTGATGCACCGGAGAATGTGAGTAAAGAGAGCAGGCAGGTTTGCAAGATCGAGAAGCCGGCCGCCACACTCGCGGCCCCGAAGGCGATGCCGTAGGCACCAACCGTGATTGAAACACTGAGGGAGTTTCGGATCGTGGACTTGGGAGTGGCAGACACGACAGCATTCTGCCCTACCAATCCAAAGTTGGGCACCCCGGTTCGATAGGGTCGCGATATGTCCGAAGCCATTTTTCGAAGCGATATGTCTGTTGATTTAGTCAAACACAGTGCCAGCGATGCCGATGTAATTTGGGCGGCCCGTGTCTCTACGGCAGGGGAGCAGTCACTGGATGAGATCAGCAAGGATCCCGCCGAGTCGGCTGGATTGATTAATTACCTAGCCCGCGAACGCCATGGATCTCCCTTTGAGCACACGTCTATGACATTCTTCATTTCGGCGCCGATTTTTGTCTTTCGTGAATTCATGCGCCACCGCATTGCCTCCTATAACGAGGAGAGCGGGCGATACCGCGAACTCCAACCGGTTTTCTATGTGCCCTCTCCCGAAAGAAAACTCGTCCAGGTCGGAAAGACTGGTGCATACGAATTCATCGACGGGACTAAAGAGCAATATGACATCACGGTGAGATCGATGAAGGAGAGTTACGTCGTTTCCTACGAGCATTACCAGAAGATGCTTGAAGCCGGCGTTGCTCGAGAAGTGGCCCGAGCTGTATTGCCAGTTGGTCTTTACTCGTCGATGTACGTGACCATGAACGCCCGGGCCCTCATGAATTTCCTTTCACTTCGAACTTCGCGCGAAGGTTCGCATTTTCCTAGTTATCCGCAACGCGAAATCGAGATGGTTGCAGAGAAGATGGAAGAGGTATTTGCTCGCTTGATGCCTCTGACGCATGGTGCATTCGAGAAATCAGGGCGCATAGCCCCCTAACGGGTAGTAGCCTTACGCCATGACAATTCAGGCGCCTTTTGGGCGGCTGGCTACGGCCATGATCACTCCCTTCAAGAAGGACCTTTCCATTGACTGGGACGGCGTCTCCACACTGGCCAAGCACTTGGTCGACACGGGTCACGATGCCATTGTGGTGAGCGGGACAACGGGTGAGGCCCCAACGACTAGCGACGATGAGAAGGACCAGATCATTAAAGTGGTTCTCGAGGCCGTTGCCGGCAAAGCGAAAGTGATCGCCGGCGCTGGCAACAATGAGACTTCACATTCGATCGAACAAGCACTTCGGGCGCAGAAGGCAGGAGCACACGGACTTCTCGTGGTGACTCCGTACTACAACAAACCACCGCAAGCCGGAATTGAAGCCCATTTCCGAGCTATTGCAGATGCCTCGGACTTGCCCGTGATTTTGTACGACATCCCTGGTCGTACAGGAATGCAGATTGAATCCGACACAATTGTCCGTCTTGCTGAGCATCCGAGAATTGTGGCATTGAAAGATGCCAAAGGAGATGTTGCTGCAACTTCGTGGGTTATCAAGCGAAGCGGCATCCCTGTCTATTCAGGAGATGACATTTTGAATCTTCCCTTGCTCTCGGTTGGCGCCGTGGGATTCATATCGGTTTGCGGGCACACAGTGGGCCGAGAGCTCAGAGAAATGCTGGATGCGTGGTTTGCAGGAAACGCATCACGAGCACTTGAGATACACCAGAGGATATTGCCTGTCTTCACAGGAACCTTTCGCACTCAAGGTGCGATCATGACAAAGGCCGCCCTCACCATGATGGGACTTCCTGGCGGCTACACCCGACTGCCTTTAGTGGATGCAACATCGGCACAGATCGCGCAACTGCGTGAAGATCTGCTCGCTGGTGGAGTAAAACTTTCCGCATGACGCATCCACATCCTGGTTTAGGGGCACCATCCAAGCTCGTAAAGGGTGGATTGCGCATTGTTGCCTTAGGCGGACTCGGCGAAATTGGCCGCAACATGACGGTTTTTGAAACAAATGGGAAGTTGCTCATCGTCGACGTCGGAGTTCTTTTCCCCGAGGAAACCCAACCCGGTATCGATTTGATCCTGCCAGATTTTTCTTACATCCGTGATCGATTGGCCGATGTCATTGGCATAGTCCTCACGCACGGGCACGAAGACCACATTGGTGCGGTCCCTTATCTTCTGCGCGAACGCCGGGACATTCCTTTGTATGGCTCGGCGCTGACTCTGGCACTTGTGGGCGCCAAGTTGAAAGAACATCGCATCACCCCTCTGACACGTGAAGTCTCCGCAGGAATGAGCGAGGACGTTGGGCCATTCACCGTCGAGTTTGTGGCCGTGAACCACTCCATTCCTGATGCACTTGCCGTTGCCATTCACACTGCGGCCGGAACAGTCCTTCACACTGGCGATTTCAAAATGGACCAGTTGCCCCTTGATGGACGGATCACAGATCTTCGGGCCTTTGCCGCTCTTGGGGAGAAGGGCGTGGATCTCTTCTTGGTCGATTCAACAAACGCAGACGTGCCTGGATTTACGCCTTCGGAGCGAGAAATCATGCCTGCCCTTGATCGCGTATTCAGGGCTACACGAAGACGCGTCATTGTTGCATCGTTCGCATCTCATGTTCATCGTGTGCAGCAGATTATCGATACAGCGGTTTCTCACAATCGCAAAGTCGCTTTCGTTGGCCGTTCAATGGTGCGCAACATGAAGATTGCCAAGGACATGGGGTACCTAACCATTCCAGACAACCTCATTGTTGATTCAAAGGACATTGAAAATTTTGGAGACAATATTGTCTTGATCTGCACGGGTTCACAGGGTGAGCCACTTGCCGCGCTATCTCGTATGGCCAATGGCGACCATGCAATTCGAGTCGGTGACGGTGACACAGTTGTTCTTGCATCCTCGCTGATTCCGGGCAATGAAAATCCAGTATTCCGAGTAATAAACGAGCTAACTCGCTTCGGCGCAAAAGTTGTCCATAAAGGCAATTCTTTGGTGCATGTATCGGGGCATGCTGCGGCTGGAGAATTGCTTTACTGCTACAACATCGTAAAACCAAAATATGTCATACCTGTCCACGGCGAGTGGAGGCATCTTCGGGCAAATGCCGAACTTGCAATCCAGACTGGCGTTCCACGTGCGAACGCGATCATCATCGAAAATGGAATTGTTGTAGACCTTGTCGAAGGCGAGGCACTAGTTGTCGGAAGTATTCCTGTTGGCTTTGTGTATGTTGATGGACAGAGCATTGGCGACATAACGGAGTCCTCTCTAAAAGACCGTCGTATTTTGGGAGAAGAAGGATTCATATCAGTTGTGGTTGTCATCGACTCACAGAGTGGAAAAATAGTTGCCGGCCCAGATATTCACGCACGCGGATTTGCCGAGGACCTTGCACTTTTTGATGAAGTCAAGTTGCGAATCGAGAAGGCTTTGGCCGTAGCGGTGGCTGATGGAATAAACGGAACTCACCAACTAGCGCAAGTTGTTCGCAAAACAGTAGGTGGTTGGGTCGGGGGAGAGCATCGTCGAAGACCGATGATTGTCCCTCTAGTTATCGAGGTATAGCCTAACGGCGCGCCTAATCCGATTGATTTTGTTTAGGAATTACGCTCTTCCTTGTGGCTGCAAAGAGAAGGAAATCCAAAAAAAAATCCGGCACGGGCGCCATGGTTGGACGCGGCCTTGGCGGGATGTGGCGGCTGGCTGCCCGGGCGATTGGTAGTTCAGTTCGGTTTCTTGCCCGGGGTGCGCGCGATTTGGACCCAGTGCATCAGAGAGACGGCATTGCCTTCCTACTCTTGATCTTCGCACTCGTCGCAGCCGCAGGATCTTGGTTTCATGCCGACAATCTCGTAGGTCGCGCTCTCTATGATTTCTTCTACGGCGCCTTTGGAAGAATTGGATTCTTCACTCCGCTAGTCCTGTTCTACTTTGCGCTTCGCCTCTTCCGCGTTCCCGAAGAGAAGGCCGCGACCGGGCGAATCACAGTTGGCACGATTGCATTGATGATGAGTGCAACGGGTATCGCGCACATGGTCAACGGTTCCGAAGGAACAGGGTCTGTGGCGATGCGTACGGGTGGAGGCTGGCTCGGCTACGGTGTTTCACATCCACTGATTCTCTTAATGACCCCTCTGCTCACTTATCCCGTCTTGATCCTTCTTTTTATTTTCGGACTCCTCGTGATTACTTCAACTCCCGTCTCTCAGATTTTGACTCGAACCAGGACTTCGGTTATCTGGCTCTACGCGAAGATTTCTGGTCGTGTGAAAAAGATGGGCGAGGATTTCCAGATCTCGGAGTCACCGCCGTTCGAAACTCCCTTGGTCGCGGATTGGCCTCTTAAAGTTGAAGAGGAGCTCGATGAGGAGAGTTTTGACGAAGAGTTCACGGTGCCTTTGCCGGTTGAAACCCACCACGAGGTGGATCATCCGCGCGGAGATGGCAAACGCCCTGTTCAGCTCCTGCTGACCAACGACGCAAAATACGAGTTACCTTCCATGGATGCTCTTAGGGCCGGACCGCCAGCGAAGGCAAAGAGCAAGGCCAACGATGCAGTTGTCGCTTCATTGACAGAGGTGTTCCTCCAATTCGAGATTGATGCCACGGTCACGGGCTTCATGCGGGGGCCAACGGTCACCCGCTACGAAGTCGAGCTTGGAAATGCCGTGAAAGTAGAGCGAATTACTGCTCTTGCAAAGAACATTTCTTATGCTGTCGCCAGCAGCGAGGTGCGCATTCTTTCGCCTATTCCTGGCAAGTCTGCGGTAGGAATTGAGATTCCAAATTCTGATCGAGAGATCGTCGCATTAGGTGATGTCCTTCGTTCGTCCGTTGCCGGTCAAGACCACCATCCGATGTTGGTTGCACTCGGCAAAGATGTCGAAGGCAATTTTGTCTGCGCGAACTTGGCAAAGATGCCTCACTTGTTGGTGGCCGGCGCAACTGGTTCAGGTAAGTCATCGATGATCAACTCAATGATTATGTCGATACTGATGCGTTCCACGCCCGATGATGTTCGTTTGATCCTGATCGATCCAAAGCGAGTTGAGTTGACCGCTTACGACGGGATACCTCACCTGATCACTCCGATCATCACAAGTCCAAAAAAGGCAGCGGATGCGCTGCAATGGGTGGTGCGCGAGATGGATCTTCGATACGAGGATCTTTCAACTTTCGGATACCGGCACATTGATGACTTCAATAAGGCGGTTCGATCTGGAAAGACAGTTGCGCCCCCGGGCAGCGATCGCGTGCTCGAGCCTTACCCCTATCTATTGATTGTCATTGATGAGTTAGCGGATTTGATGATGATTGCCGCAAAAGAAGTTGAAGAGTGCGTCGTTCGAATAACACAGCTGGCGCGGTCCGCTGGTATTCACTTGGTACTCGCGACACAGCGACCCAGCGTGGATGTTGTAACCGGACTTATCAAGGCAAACGTACCTTCTCGACTTTCATTTGCAACAAGCAGCTTGACGGACAGTCGGGTTATTTTGGACGGTCCAGGTGCCGAAAAACTCATCGGACAAGGTGATGCACTTTTCATTCCGATGGGCGCATCTCGACCGGTTCGTATTCAAGGAGCATATGTATCTGAGCGAGAGATCGAAACTGTTGTTAATCACGTGAAGAGTCAACTGACTCCGCGCTATCGAAGCGATGTGACGGTTTCACACGTGAGACAAATTTTGAATGAAACAGAGATCGGTGATGATCTTGATTTACTTTTGCAGGCGGTGCATCTCGTTGTAACAACTCAGTTCGGATCGACATCAATGTTGCAGAGAAAGTTAAGGGTGGGGTTTGCCAAGGCAGGGCGATTAATGGATTTGATGGAATCTCGTGGAATCGTGGGTCCCTCTGAAGGATCCAAGGCCCGAGCCGTCCTGGTGAAAGTGGAAGATTTGGACGCCGTATTGGCCACACTGGAGGACTGATCTCCGCTTAGGTGGAGACATTTGGAAAACTCGGGTACCTACTTTTGGCAATAGAGCGTTACCCTTGCCCTCTACCCCGTAAGCAAGGTTTGGAATAAGGCCTGTCATGTCCCTAGGTACGTCGATGAAGGAAGCGCGAAAGCGCGTAGGTATGAGCATTGAAAAGCTCGCCGAGCGCACGAGTGTTCGCGCAACTTTGTTGCGGGATTTTGAATTAGATGACTTCTCCAAATGCGGCGGCGATACATACGCGCGTGGCCATGTTCGCAACATTGCAAACGCCTTGAGCGTTGAGCCCGCGACTTTTCTGGATTTGTACTCGACGGAGCAGACTAAGGCCGAGCGGCCGATGTATGACCTCTTGATGGAGAACAAGGTCACTCCACCAGTCAATCAAAAATCTCGCCTTTCATTGAAGATGCTTTCGACAATTTCGGCAAGCGCCGTTGTGCTAGTAATTGGTGGACAGATTGCCTACACCAACTTCCAATCTGCTAAGGGCAGTTCAACGAAATCATTGATTCTTTCCACAACACCGGCCACGACAGCTACACCAACGCCATCGACAACACCCCTTGCGGCTGTACCTGATTCAGCCGTGTCGGCTACCCCCGTGGCTGGTGCAGTAAATGTGGCCGTGACTGCGACTCGTGGTGATTCTTGGCTCTCCGTATCCAATGCGTCGGGTGCCAGCCTGTTTTCGGGTCGATTAATTAAGGGACAGAGTCAAATTTTCTCAGATGGGACATCGCTCACTATTCGGTATGGAAACGCTGGCGCAGTCGATGTCGTGGTCAATGGAACACCTACTCCAGCTCCTGGAGCAATGGGCGAAGTCGTTGACCGCACCTACGGATCGAATTCCGTCAATTAACTCTGTATCATCACCTAAATGAGTCGAACAGTTGCAATCGTTACATTGGGTTGCGCGCGCAACGAAGTGGATTCCGAGGAATTAGCCGGACGTCTTGCTGCAGATGGTTGGACCCTTGTTGACGATGTCGAAACCGCCGAAGTTGCCTTGATCAACACCTGCGGATTCATTGAATCTGCGAAGAAGGATTCCGTCGATGCCCTCCTTGAGGCAAATTCTTTGAAGGGTCACGGCGTAACGCGCGCAGTCGTCGCTGTTGGATGTATGGCCGAGCGCTACGGTGAAGAACTTGCAAAAGCCCTCCCCGAAGCCGACGCAATCCTGGGTTTTGATGACTATCGCGACATTAGCGCCCGCCTGCAGTCCATCGTTTCCGGTGAGAAGCACTTCCCACATTCTCCCAAGGATCGCCGCGCCCTCCTGCCCATTGCCCCAGTGGAACGAGTGGCGGTGCGGGATGCCCAATTGGTCGCATCTGCGGTGGGAGCTGGCGGATCCCTTTTTAGAAAGCGTTTAGGTAATGCACCTTGGGCTCCGCTCAAGATTGCCTCCGGCTGCGATCGCCGATGCTCATTCTGCGCGATTCCCTACTTTCGAGGTTCTTTTGTCTCACGCAGGCCTCTTGAGATCATCGAAGAGGCAAAGTGGCTGGCAGGAGAGGGCGTAAGTGAGCTCTTCTTGGTCAGCGAGAACACCACCTCTTATGGCAAGGATTTGGGCGACCTGCGATTGATGGAGAAAGTTCTCCCTGAACTGTGCGAGATCGACGCGATCACAAGGATCCGTCTATCGTATCTGCAGCCTGCAGAGATGCGACCTTCGCTGTTGCAGGCCATGATCGAGAACGAGAAAGTCGCTCCATACTTCGACCTCTCCTTTCAGCACTCCAGCGGAACGGTGCTTCGAGCTATGCGCAGATTCGGCGACAGCGAGAAGTTTCTCCACCTCATCTCCCAGATTCGAGCCCTTTCGCCCGAGGCCGGGATTCGTTCGAACGTCATCGTCGGATTTCCCGGAGAGACCGAGGACGACTACCAAGAACTCATCGAGTTTGTCAGTAGTGCCAATCTTGATGCGATCGGCGTATTTGGGTATTCCGATGAAGACAATACCGAGGCACTCAACCTTGAAAACAAAGTCGATCCAGATTTGATTCGCCACAGAGTTGATGAACTTTCTACATTGGTTGACGAATTGGTGACCGAGCGCGCGGCATCACGGATAGGGGAGGATATTCTCGTGCTCATTGAAGACGAGGAGTTTCAAGAAGGACGTGCCGCCCACCAAGGTCCCGAAGTTGACGGATCGACAACATTTGTTGGCACCCACTATTCCGCGGGACAGTACGTTCCGGCACGGGTCATTGACTCGTTAGGCGCAGACTTGATTGCACAGCCCGCATGATTCGTCGTTCGGAACTGAATTTACCGAATTCAATAACGATATCTAGGATCCTAGCGCTGCCCTTTTGCGCATACGCACTCTTTAAAAATGGCGGCGATGATTCAACATGGCGAATAATCGCCTTTGTTCTCTTTTTCATTGTTGGTGTAACTGATTTTCTCGACGGCAGATTAGCACGAAGCCGAAATACGGTTACTGAATTTGGCAAACTACTGGATCCCATTGCCGACAAAGCACTCATTGGCACGGCCCTCATCAGTTTGTCCATCCTTCATGTACTTCCCTGGTGGGTCACCGTCGTAATTCTTGTCAGAGAGATTGGAATTACGTTCTTTCGTTTGGCGGTAATTAGAGGTGGCGTGATTCCGGCAAACCGCGGGGGCAAGGCAAAGACCACCGTGCAGAACTTGGCGGCTGGTTTCTACATTTTGCCACTGAGTCCATCGCTAGACTGGTTCCGCGAAATTTTCATGGGCGCCGCCCTCGTCCTGACGATTACGACGGGGATTTGGTATCTCCTCGAAGCGGCGAAAGGGTAGATTCATTACCGTGATAGATCCGATTGCAGCATCGGTCATTTCCGAACTTCGCCGCAGGGGAGAGCGCGTTGCAGTGGCTGAATCACTAACCGGCGGAGGGCTGGGCTCGGCGATGACGTCGGTTCCAGGATCCTCAGATGTCTTCTCTGGTGGAATCATCGCCTACGACCTTTCGGTGAAAGTGGGACTTCTGAAGGTTCCCCAAACCCTCATCGAAGAATTCGGGGTCGTCAGTGAGGAGGTTGCCACAGCCATGGCCGATGGGCTCTTGGAGCTTTTTGGAACGACGTGGGCAATTTCTACGACAGGAGTTGCCGGTCCTGGGCCATCAGATGGTGTTGCGGCCGGTACGGTCTGGATCGCAATCAGGGGTCCGATCAACCAGAGCACCGAGTTGGAGATCCAAGGCGAGCGTGAAGTCGTGCGAAACGCGAGCGTATCCAGCGCGCTCACCACATTTGCGCGTATCCTTGCACCCTGACGTTTCATGAGGCGAGGAAGGGGTGACAACCGTGGAACTTTTGCGTGAACACATCGGCCAGTCCCTCCGCGCCGCCCGCACCAACCAGAACCGCACCTTGCGAGACGTGGCGCGGGAAGCCCGGGTATCCCTCGGTTATCTCTCCGAAGTCGAGCGTGGGCAGAAGGAAGCCTCTTCTGAGTTGCTCAACGCGATATGCCAAGCACTAGGTCTCTCGCTCTCTTATGTGATTTCAGATGTTGCCCGCGAAATCACCTCTCGCGAGGCCGTCAAACTTGTGGTCGTTGACGCTGCTTAAAGTGGCGTTTACCTTGACTCAAAATTCACTCGCACCCGTGGAAGAGCCGTACAAACGACAGATGACTTCCTACCGTCGGACGAGAAGTGCAATTCTTGAAGGCACGAAATCCCTCATTGCAACCGTTGGACTGCAGCGCACAAATATGATCGACATAGCTGACACGTCTCAAGTATCTCGGGCAACTCTCTACAACCACTTTCGCGACAAGGGGAGCGTGGTCCGGGCATTGCTTGAGAGCGAGATCGACCGCACCTTCCAATTGATTGATAGCGATATTTCTCCAGCTGATGCCTTGTTTGAAATTTCGAGAACCATATCTTCTGATCCTGCTTTGGAGATGATGCGCAGAACCGATCCGGCCGTGCTCACTCAAATCTTGGTGCAGACCGAAGACTCACTCTGGCAACAGATCAATTCTGGGCTTGTTCGCTTGTTGGGTAACGAGAGTCGATCCGAAATTGCCCGGCTCTGGCTTATTGCCCAGGTCATGCAACCTTTGGCATCCGATCAGGGGCGAACACAATCACGAGCGATCGTGTCCGCGATTCTCTAGGAGACTTTGGTTTCTTGTTCTTCTCTTAACAAGCCAGACATTTGAAT
The DNA here is from genome assembly GCA_025355765.1 of Actinomycetes bacterium. Classification (GTDB taxonomy): domain Bacteria; phylum Actinomycetota; class Actinomycetes; order Nanopelagicales; family Nanopelagicaceae; genus QYPT01. The sequence continues at coordinate 1,642 of JANXZB010000099.1, read as the reverse complement.
CGCTTTTTCGTATGCCTAGACCCACGGTCGGTAAAACCGAACTCTACGTACACTCGAGCCAAGTCGCCCCACTGTTTGGCCAATTCCTTCGAGGGTTCCAGCCGTTCCATGTGCTCCGTCGCGACAAGAATATGGGTCTTTGCTTCCGCGGACTTGCCCATCCGGGCATGTACCTTCGCAGCTTGAACTAGCAAGGATGCCTTGGGGCCTGGTATCTCAGGAGGCAATTCCGCAAGTCCCTTCAAGGCATATCACAATGCGCTTGCGTAGTCATCGCGTCGAAGAGCAACCTCTGAAAGTATCTCACATGCGTAGGAGGCGCCTCTAGGGGAATTTTGGATGGTTAATTCCAAGTACGCCGCCTCGGCTAGTTCATGGACTCGCGAGAGATCTGCATTAGGAAGATTCAGCATGATAAGTGCCGCATTGGTATTCAATATTGGCATCACATTTATTAGTTCGGCAATCTGAGCCCAATACTTCGCCTTATTGATCTCTTGAAAAGCGAGAGTGAATTGCCACGGATATTGTTTAGTGCTGATGACTGCCCATATGGCTGAGTTAAGCCTTTCGCACTCCGGACTCTCTCTGCCAGGGCAAGTGCCTTCGCGACCATATCTTCGGCGCGGTTGGAGTCGCCACGATGAAAATGACAACTGAACATTTGGCAGAGCAATTCAACTAGCTCGACCGCGGGCCAAATAATCTTGTACTTGCTGTAGAAAGCCTCGCCCCTCTGAACACCAATTTCGCGGTTGTCTGATCGAAAGCAGACCCAGAGTATTTCGTTGGCAATCTTCGCTTGCAGGGTGGAATTTGATCGTGGAGCACTCTCAAACAAGGAATCAAGATCGTCAAGCACATCTGAAAAATGGGCTTGCCGTGACCTCACCCGAATGAGAAGGAAGTTCGCGGCGAGTTATTGCTTCCTTGATGCCCTCTTGTTATTCAATGCAAATTCGGCGTTCTTGGCAGCGAGGTTGAAATTGCCGGCGGAGAGAGCCATGTTAGATTGATTCATATTCGAATCGACTTCGCGATTATTTTTCGACAACAATTTAAGGCAGTTCTGGCGAAAGAAAACACTATGCGACTCCTTTCGATCTCCAGAGCACCGACCTATGTTAACCATTTCGATGATTATAAGTCAGTGCCAGATGACAAGCAGGAAAAGTTTGACTACTAGTCATTGCGCACGATCGCCGTTAGGTGGATATCATCCTTGACAATTACTGGGATGCGATTTTATTCTAGACACGCAGAGACATCGGATTTGGTGCCTGACGAGACAAGCCAAGAGCGATCGAGCATGTATTGATACGGTTAATCCAGAAATTCGATGCAACTGGATAATCGAAAAAGAGGGCATCCATGAGAGTTCGAATAGGTGCAATTGCAACTTTGCCCTTTTCTGCGAGGTGAAGGATGAGTGAGGATCGCGGTCAGTTCCTTAATGGCCTAGTTAAGGGTTGGTCGGCCTACGCCCAAATCTCGGGCAGCTTGGGCCTTGGGAACTGGCCGTTGGAGGCAATGACCAGAAGGCTTTTATAACACCCAATTCTTGCCGTGGGCTGGGCGTGTCGTGTATTTCGAACAGGTGTTCGGATACTCTTCTTCTACCCAACCAGAGCGGTTTCCACGA
>JANXZB010000089.1 GCA_025355765.1 Actinomycetes bacterium | reverse complement strand
CGAAAGCTCTGGCAATGGCTGGAAAGTCTGTGATGATGCAGAGCCCGCGATCGTTCCTTTCCGCGGAGAGTACTACCGGTTGATCCCTACGAAAAACGAACTGGTTAGAGGTCTGATCTACCCAGTCCCCGATCCGAATTATCCATTTCTAGGTGTGCACTTCACCCGCCGGATTGACGGCGGAGTAGATGTCGGACCAAATGCTGTTCTGGCTCTCGCACGAGAGGGCTACCTTCGCCGAGATTTTTCGCCGAAGGATCTTTGGGAGACAATGCGATGGCCAGGTTTTCACAAGTTGGCGAGGAAACATTGGAAGATGGGTGTATCCGAGATGATCGGGTCCATCAGCAAGCACCAATTCTTAAATCGGGCTCGAGTTTACGTACCTGAACTTCAAGATAGTGACGTGGTACGTGGTGGTTCAGGAGTTCGTGCGCAGGCGGTAGATCGCGATGGGACCCTAGTCGAGGATTTTAGGATTCATCGCCTTGGCAACGTATTGGCCGTTCGAAATGCACCATCGCCTGGAGCAACATCAAGTTTGGCAATCGCTGAATATATTTGCCATGAACTTTTCAAAAAAGATTAACTTGGGCTGTGTTTCTTCATTTCAGATGCAATTCTTTGTCGGGTCTCGGAATTTACTCCCGCGGCCTCCGCGAACTCCGTCCAGTTCGAAACAGCTGACATCACTTCACGAATGATAATTTTATAAGCTGGGATTGCCTGAGTGTCGCCAACAGCAAAGAAATCCGCAAGTGTTATTTGATCGAATTTCCCATTGATACTCATTTGATGGTGCTGGGTCCATCTACCTTGTGGATTGAATGCATGAGTTATGTCGTAAGCCGGTGCAAGGCGCCATGCCCCGTCTTTTGGGAGAAGGAATGCGAAGTTCTTTGTGTGGTCATCTCGATTGAGTGCGACGACATTGAAAACCATCCTTCGATACGCCTCAATCAACTCGCTTTCACCCATCCCTAAGTTTCGAATGGCGTTGAAATACTGGGAGTAAGAGTGAGTCTGGTGAAAACGGAAATCCAAATGGTCGATGGCGCAGAGTGATTGAAGATGGATTCTTTCCCCGGATATTTCTCGGTCAAAACGGCGGGTGAGGAAGTGCGCTCGTGGGCCTTCGAGAAGCAATTGGCTTTCTGACATTGTTATACCGGCGGCTTTGGTCATCAAATAATAGGCGTATTCGATTCGGGTAAATTGGGCCGGCGCATCAAGTGAAATTATTGATCCGTCTGCAGCGCTGCCCACACCATCTAATTTAAGTAACCACGGTTCAAAGCCAGATTCGTTTGTCGTATAGCCTGATCGAATTTGGTCTGTGGATGGTTTGTATTGAATGACGGCTTTGGCGCGAGCGCCACCAGCTGAGGATCCGACTTGAATTAATTGCGAAAGGGCCTCATGTGTAGATTCGGATGAAGAAACTTTTCCTGCTAGGAGTGCTCTTGCTTGCGTCACTATGTCGGCAAGCTGAATTGCTGTGGCTGGTCCCCCTAAACCCGTTTGAGCTGGGTGAAAACTCAGGGCTCCGAGCGATCGTTCTCCAGCATAGGCAAGGCGATCCAGACTAGTTACTCCGGATTTATTAACTCCCTGTTCGGCCAACCATGCGTCGATGACTGCATTACCGAAGTCATCTGGGAGCGAATCAGCGATCATCGCCGGTAAACCATAGAAAGTCTGTTGTGAAAGTTGCGGAAAGGTGTAGGTGCCGTCGCGATTGGGCATGTGCAAAGGGGAGAGTTCGACGCCAGTAGCCACCCATTGCGGCGAATACTCAAATACGTTCAGATCAATTACTGGATCGTAAGCGAGTGCGCCTACTGTGCGCCCCCAGCATCGAACTTCGATGACCTCAGCAGGGAGGTACTTCGCCACTACCTGGCCCCTTTTCTTTTCTCCTCGAGTAGGGCAAGTGGCGAAATTGTCGAAACCGCGGTGAAGATTTTTTCGAGGTTGCCCTCTAGTCCCAGTGCGCGGGCGACGTTGAGAAAGGTGGCAAGGCTTGAGCCTTTGCCCGCCTCTAAGTACTTGATAGCCGATCGTGAGACGTTTGATCTGTTTGCGAGTTCTTGTTGAGTCAGTTTGCCTTGCTTTCTGGTAGCCCTGATCCGTCGACCGAGTTCGGCCTCCCAGTCCGGGGTGCTCCGGATTAACGATGACATCGTGACCTCATGGACTTATTGTAAGCCAATCACTGAGGCACTGGTCATATAGGCTACGAATTATGGACTATATATAGTCCATAATCGATCAAAATCGGCATTTCGGCTTATTTCTAAGCCAAAAGGGTTGTTACCGTGGGCGACGACGTCTGTTGCTACGCGGTTTTGGCGCAGAAGGAATTAACAATCTGTGCAAAATTTGCGCGCAAAGGCGATTGAATCCATTCCACTTGGGGAGGCAGTCTTTTTATCTTGGCCAAGGTGGATTTTTCAGACCTTGGGCGGTAAGTTGCCGATTGCTCTGGCAAGGCGAGCGCGAGTATTGAAGATTCCAGTTATTGCGGCAGTGGGAACATGTCGACTGAGCGAGGTTGAACTTCCTGCGATATTAAAACGCTTTTCTAGATCAATTATCTGGGTCATCGTCGCTCACCATGAAGGCCGCACCGGAGCCCATCAAGGGTTATTCCCGAATATCGGGAGGTATTTCCTGTTCCTTGAGATTTGCCCGCAGGACCGAATGAAATAGTGGAACGATTCCTTTACACTCTATTGGGGGGTGTGTATGATTCGTTCCATGAGTCAAAGCGAAAAGGCGACAGGAAAAGTAACTAGACGTCTCCTGGGGACCGCTCTGCCTAACCCGTTTACTACGGCTGAAGCGCTCTCATTCGGAATCCCGCGGGTCACGCTGCATCGTCTTGCAAAGCGTGGGGAGATTATTCCCATCGCTCGTGGTCTCTATGAGCGAGAATCAGAACCCGCTTTCGACTTCGATTTAGCTGAGATCGCTGCCAAAATCCCGGTTGCGACAATATGTTTGACGTCTGCACTCGCAGAGCATGGACTCTCAGACGCAATCCCGGTCAAAATAGACATCGCAATTCCCCGAGGCGCGTGGGCACCAAAAATGAAGGCTCCAGTTAATTGGCACCGATTTGAGTTGAAAACGTTCGACAGGGGGAGAAATACACGGGCTATACCTGGAACAAGTTTGGCGATTGGAATCTATTCAGCTGAGCGAACGCTTGCTGATCTCGCTCGCCATCCGAAAAAAGACCAAGCCGAATTGGCTGAGGGAATCCGTCGCTGGTTGCGCCGATCCGGGAATAATCCCGCAAAACTGTTGAGGGCTGCTAAAGAACTTCCTGGCGCAGAAATTCAAATTCGGAGAATTCTGGAGATCTTAACGTGACAACCGCGGAGCAAGCGTTTCGAAATCTCCGAGCAGTAGCTCGGGCAAGCGGTCGAAGTATGCAAGAACTTTTGACGATTTATGCTCTCGAATGTTTTCTCTCGCGCCTCGCTCAAAGTCCGATGAAAGAGAAACTGGTCTTGAAAGGCGGAGTTCTGCTTGCGGCCTTCGATATAAGGCGTCCAACGCGCGACATAGATTTTTCTGCATTGAATATCAATAATGATGTTGAATATGTCTTGAGGTTGATTTCGGAGATTGCGTCGATTCTTCAAGATGATGGGATCGCATTTGATTTTAAGGCCGCCTCAGCTGAGACGATTCGAGGTGACGATGAATATAGTGGTGTGCGAGTATCGCTTATCGCAACCTTACATAGCGCTCGAATCCACTTTCATATCGACATAAACGTTGGAGACCCAATAGTTCCAGGGGCGAAGGAAGTTGGAGTCCCAAGATTGTTGGATGACACCAATCCAATCGTTTTACTCGGTTATCCGATTTCGATGGTACTGGCCGAGAAGGTGATTACGGCCATTCAACGTGGGACTGCTAGTACTCGCTGGCGCGACTTCGGAGACATCTACCAGCTCAGCCGAAGGCACCAGATTTCGTCGAAAGAACTAATGAACTCCATGCGCGCAGTTGCCGAGCATCGTTCTGTTGCAATTTCAACTTTGAAAGACAGCCTGACGGGCTATTCCGAAATTGGCCAGACTCAATACGAGAATTGGCGACGCAAGCAAGATCGTCAGGAATTGCCAGAGAATCTCAGTGAATTGTTGGATTCCGTTTTTGCTTTTACCGATTCGTTGGTTGTGGCAGATCCGGCCGCAGACACACATTGGGATCCGTTAATTCTAATCTGGAGATAACTCATTCCCAGCCACGGATGTAGATTATTTCTCGCCTAAGATCAGTTCATGAATTTCATCCAACTTTGAGGCAGAACCCAGGGTTTCAACCCAGGGCTCAATTAAGGTGTCCTCACTCCATCTGGGGATCACGTGAAAATGAAAATGAAGGACTGTCTGTCAACCCACTATCCGGTTCATCTGAAATAGAGTGGACCCTTCTGGGTTCAACTTCTGTTCTAAGAGTTCGGCAACTTCCTTCGTCATCTTCATTGATTCGGCGAGAATATTTGGATCAATATCATAGATGTCGCGATAGTGATTTTTGGGAATGATAAGTGCATGCCCTCTGGATGCGGGAGCGATGTCTAAAAAAGAAATGCATGTTTCATTTTCGAGGAGTACTCTCGCTGGAGAGCACCCTGCGACAATTTCACAGAATATGCAAGGTTTCGAACTGTCTTCGACCATTGCAGAATGCTAGGTCAAAGAGTTGTGTGGATGCAGATTTTTGCGAACCTTATCTGGGCCTGCGACGTCTCCGATCCGAGTTGGGCCGTGGGCGGCGTCCGC
>JANXZB010000062.1 GCA_025355765.1 Actinomycetes bacterium | reverse complement strand
TCGCTTTGGCGGGATAAGGCGCTCGGCCTCATCGGTACCGGAGGAACGCATGTTGGTCAGTTTCTTTTCGCGAACTGCGTTGACATCCATATCTTCAGAACGTGAGTTCTCGCCGATAACCATGCCTTCATAGACTTCAGCGCCGGGTTCGACGAAGATTGATCCGCGGTCTTGGATGGCATACATCGCGTAACTTGTGACGAATCCACGACGATCTGAGACAAGAGAACCGGTTGGACGCGTACGGAGTTCGCCGTGCCAAGCTTCATAGCCATCAAAAACGTGGTGCAGAAGACCGGTGCCGCGAGTTTCGGTGAGGAACTCGGTACGGAAGCCAATCAATCCTCGAGATGGCACTCGGTAATCCAAACGAATCCATCCGGTGCCGTGGTTGACCATCTGCTCCATGCGGGCCTTGCGAAGTGCCATTAACTGGGTAATGACGCCGAGGTAATCCTCTGGCGCATCGATTGTTAAGTGCTCCATTGGTTCGTGCAATTTTCCGTCAACCATTTTCGTAACAACTTGAGGCTTGCCAACGGTGAGTTCGAAACCTTCGCGCTTCATGATCTCAACAAGAACTGCAAGCTGAAGTTCTCCGCGACCTTGAACTTCCCAAGTGTCAGGACGTTCGGTGTTGAGCACGCGCAGGGAAACGTTGCCGATGAGTTCTGCATCAAGGCGGCTCTTCACAAGACGGGCGGTCAACTTGGTGCCGCTCTGGCCTGCTAGAGGAGAGGTGTTGATACCAATTGTCATGGAAATACTTGGCTCATCAACTGTGATCAGAGGCAGTGCGATGGGATTGTCTGCATCGGCCAAAGTTTCACCGAGAGTAATAGTTTCAAAACCTGCAACAGCGATGATGTCGCCAGGACCTGCCTCAAGGGCTGGAACGCGCTCTAGGGCTTCGGTAAGAAGGAGTTCAGAAACTTTGACTTTCTCCATCGTGCCATCGGTCTTGATCCAGGCAACAACCTGGCCCTTCTTGATTACGCCTTCGCGGACGCGGCATAGAGCAAGTCGGCCGAGGTAAGGAGATGAGTCAAGGTTGGTGACGTGAGCCTGAAGAGGTGCGCCCTCGTGATACTCCGGTGCTGGGATTGCCGAGAAGATGGTGTCGAAAAGGACATCCAGGTTCTCTTCTTCTGGCATTCCACCATCTGCTGTACGTGTCAGCGATGCACGACCGGCTTTCGCAGAGGCATAGACAATAGGAAATTCGATCTGCTTCTCATTGGCATCTAGATCCAGGAAGAGTTCGTAGGTCTCATCGACGACCTCAGCGATACGCGAGTCGGGACGATCGACCTTATTGATAACAAGGATGACGGGAAGATTCTTCTCGAGTGCCTTTCGGAGCACGAAGCGAGTCTGCGGCAGCGGACCTTCAGAGGCATCGACAAGGAGAAGGACTCCATCGACCATTTCAAGCCCGCGCTCTACCTCGCCACCGAAGTCGGCGTGGCCAGGAGTGTCGATAATGTTGACGATATTGGTGCCGCGATGAACCGCGGTGTTCTTGGCAAGGATGGTGATGCCCTTTTCACGCTCAAGGTCCATCGAGTCCATCATGCGGTCTTGACCCTCAGACTGCTCCTTGTAGGCAGCAAATGCTCCGGATTGCCACAACATGGCATCGACGAGGGTGGTCTTGCCGTGGTCGACGTGGGCAATAATCGCCACGTTACGTAGATTTTCGCGCTTTTTAACCGGCAGACCAGCCAAATGCGCCGTAGATGATTTAGACATGAACCCTCAACTCCACTCAATTGTGCCCTCAATGAACATCAATAGAGCGTGGCAAATAATAGCATCTAGCACTATTAACTCTTAAATCGCGCAGATTTCACGCGAGAAAATCAAGAGTTTTGAGGAAATCCTAAATTGATTCCGCCGTGGCTTGGGTCCAACCAGCGACTGGTGACAACCTTGCCCCGAGTGAAGAATTGAACGCCTTCAGCGCCATATGCGTGGGAATCTCCAAAGAGTGAATTCTTCCATCCTCCAAATGAGTAATACGACATCGGAACTGGAATTGGAACATTGATTCCGACCATTCCAACTTCGACTTCATTTTGAAAGCGACGAGCCGCTCCTCCGTCATTGGTGAAAATCGCAGTGCCATTGCCATATGGATTCTCGTTGATTAGTGCCAGGGCCTCTTCGTATGTCTTGACGCGAACAACACTGAGGACTGGGCCGAAGATTTCATCCTTGTAGATCGACATTTCTTTAGTGACATCATCAAATAACGTCGGTCCGAGCCAGAAACCTCCGCCATCTACTTTGACTTTGCGGCCGTCTTCAACAAGTGTCGCGCCTTCGCTCTCGCCGCTAGCAACATAGGCAGCCACTTTGTCACGATGAACAAGTGTGACTAGGGGACCCATGTCGGCGCCCTTAGTGCCATCACCGGTTTTGAGTTTGAGCATTCGCTCTTTGATCTTTACAACGAGAGCATCTCCAATTGGCTCCACAACAATGAGAGCAGAGATCGCCATGCAACGCTCACCAGCAGATCCGTAGCCAGCGTTAATCGCCGCATCTGCCGCAAGATCCAAATCCGCATCTGGCAGAACCACCATGTGATTCTTTGCGCCACCAAGTGCCTGGATGCGCTTGCCCGACTTCGTGCCGGTCTCATAAACGTACTTTGCAATGGGAGTTGAGCCGACAAAGGAAATTGATTTGATTCCAGGATGTGCAAGCAAGGCATCTACGGCCTCTTTGTCACCGTGTATAACGTTGAAGACTCCATCGGGCAAACCTGCCTCTTTCCATAGCTTGGCCATGAACATCACCGCGCTCGGGTCTTTCTCCGAAGGCTTAACAATGACGGAGTTGCCGCACGCAATCGC
>JANXZB010000031.1 GCA_025355765.1 Actinomycetes bacterium | reverse complement strand
TTCTCTTTGCCGCTACAAGGAATGGAAATCGGTCTCTCAGGAGATTTTTGAGCTGCGAGACAATTCTTGATTTCATGATGTCTATGTCCCTCGCTCCTCGAATAGTGAATCCTACTCAACGAATTGAAGTCTCTGGTAGGTCGCAAACCACGTTGGAGCCGCTGTAAGACTCCGCCTGATGCTTGACGTTTGATATTCGCCTGATCCTTGACACTTCTAGGGTTATTTATACCTCATTACGCCTTCAGTATTGAGGCGTTCTTCTTGCGTATCACCTCCCCGGGCTTGTCCCGTAGTGCTGTTTTAAGAAGTTCTTTTCCATCCCAGATCTGCAAGATCTCCTTGGAAATCTGGACATCGACATTGCGTCCGGCCCGATGTCTGCCAACAGATATTTGTTGCCAGGCAACGCCAACAACTCCGTTTGCGCCAACCCTTCGACTCACCCAATCTGGGCCGCTGCGCACTTCATTCAAGGCCTTGGTATCCACTTCTGGCCCAACAAGGCTGATGCCGGGATGAGTGAACCTGGTCATCGGGGTCACCATGCCGATGCCCTGATGGGGGCGCACGGTGTTGTATTCAACGACCCAGGCATCGAGTTCTTTCTGAGCCACCTGTTGGTTATCAAAGGTGCGAGATTGCAGGAACTCGGTGCGAAGGCTTCGATGAAATCGCTCGATCTTTCCTGTTGTGGTGGGAGAGCGGGGAGCGGTCAATAAGTGATCGATGCCGTTCTCCCGGCAGATGCGATCAAAGAGCACCTCGGTATCTTTATATCCGAAGCGTCCGGTGAAGACTTTGCCGTTGTCGGTCAAGATCTCCTGGGGAACGCCGTGGATGCGCATCGCCGCAGCGAAGTGATCACAGACAGAGCGAGAGGTTGCACGGACCATCAGTCCTGCAACAACGCAGAGCCGCGAATGATCATCGACTCCTGTTAAGCACTTAAGCTCCTTGCCATCAGAGAGCAAGATGACGCCGACCACATCCATCTGCCATAACTCCATGGGCCCGCCTCGCTCCCATCTTTTGAACTTCTTGTCACGCTCCTTTCTGGCGTGAGGTTCGATCAGGTTGGCTCTCTTGAGGCAGCGATAAATACCTGAGAAGGGAGGGCACGGGTTCAACACCCAAACGTGCCAACTCATGCTGGAGGCGCTTGGGTCCCCAGAAGACGTTGCGCCGCCGAAGTTCCACCATCTTCACATCGATCTCCGGGCTCATCTGGTGCTCACACCCATCGGGTCGGTGGGAGTGGTCCATCAGCCCTGGCATGCCGGATTTTTCATAGCGCAACAGCCAGGAATGAACTGATTGGCGCGAGACGCCGAATCGGCGCGCAACATCCACGATGGGCACGCCATCGCGGATTACTGCTAGTACTGCTTGATATCTCTGCTCCATAACACTTAGCTCCATTAACATGAATGAAGTGTCAAGGATCAGCCGAATACGGTGTCAAGCATCAGGCGAATACCTGTCAAGCATCAGCCGAAGCTCTTATGTCAAGGATCAACCGAAGTAATACATGAAAAAAGTGCGTTGTGAGGGACTCGAACCCCCGACCCGGTGATTAAGAGTCACCTGCTCTACCAACTGAGCTAACAACGCGTGCCGTTCGTGCGGAACAGACCCTACCAGCGTGGCGGGGGTTGCCCTCACAGGTTAAAAGGACACCATGGGGCATGTCCAAAATCTGCGGTCGAACAATCCTTGCCCTCACCTTCGTGAGTGCCCTGATCGCGGGGCTAACTATATCCCGCTCAGAAGCGGCTCAATTCAGCCGTCAGGGCGTTGTCACCCAAGTGCTAGCCCAGATACCAGTCAAGGGGCGAGCCCCCAAGACAGGCTATTCACGGGCTCAATTCGGGCAGGCTTGGGCCGACACCAATCACAATGGGTGCGATACAAGAAATGACATTTTGAAACGAGATCTGACCAACGTGGTCTTTCGAGCAGGGACGCACGATTGCGTGGTACTCAGCGGGATATTGATTGACCCGTACTCGGGTGCCACCATACATTTCGTCAGGGGAGTTGCTACTAGCCCATTAGTGCAGATCGATCACATAGTTTCGCTATCTAATGCATGGCAGACAGGCGCATTCAAACTCTCACTAGCTGAGCGAACTCTGATGGCTAACGACCCCTTGGAATTGCTTGCGGTGAAGGGATCGCTTAATAGTCAGAAAAGCGATGGAGATGCTGCGACATGGCTGCCACCATTGAAGAGTTATCGGTGTGCCTTTGTCGCAAGGCAGGTGGCGGTTAAAGCGAAATACGGACTATGGGTGACAAAGGCTGAAAAGGCGGCAATCGAAAAGATCTTGCTCGGTTGTCCTATACAACTAGTTCCAACTACCTAATCAGAGGGCGTCGCCTCCGCGCTCGCCAGTGCGGACTCTAACTACGGAATCCACGGGCATCACCCAGACTTTTCCATCTCCTATGGCGCCAGTGTTGGCGTTGACCAAGATGACATCAACGATGCTCTCGACTTCGGCATCCTCGGCCAAGATTTCAATGCGTACTTTTGGAATCAAATCAACGGTGTATTCGGCCCCGCGATAGATCTCGGTGTGGCCCTTCTGGCGGCCAAATCCCTTGGTCTCTGAAACGGTCATGCCTTGAACACCTGCGGCTTGAAGTGCAGCCTTGATGTCGTCGAGTTTGGCCGGCTTGATGATCGCGGTGATGAGCTTCATGTTCTTATCCGTTCGTTAGCGATTACCGGAGCCGGTTAAATCGTATGCCGATTCTGCATGGAATGTCGTGTCCAGTCCTTCTAATTCTTCCTCGTGATAGACGCGGAATCCAATGGTTTTCGATATGACCCTGGCGATGATGTAGGTCATGGTGAAGGAGAAGACGGCAGTCGCGACAATAGCGATGAACTGCTTGGACAGCAGAGAAAGGGATCCGTGGTTGATCAATCCCAGCCCGCCTGCCTTGTTTGCAGCAGTGGTTGCGAGGAATCCGATAGAGAGCATTCCGAGAATTCCGCCAATGCCATGCACGCCGACGACATCGAGTGAATCGTCATAACCTAGTTTGTACTTGCGCGACACGGCGAATGAGGCCAGGGGCCCGGCGATGAGGCCGATTGCCAATGCGCCAAGGGGAGTAACGAATCCGCAGGCAGGAGTAATGGCAACTGCGCCAGCGATCGCACCCGATGCGACACCGAGCGTCGTTGATTTGCCTTCACGGATTTTTTCATAGACAACCCATGACATTGCCGCTGCCGCAGTTGCAACCTGAGTGTTGATCATCGCTGTTGCTGCAAGGTTTCCCGCGGAAAGTGCGCTGCCGGCGTTGAAGCCGAACCATCCAAACCAGAGCATTCCCGCCCCAAGAAGTACGAGGGGCATATTGTGCGGACGCATCGGGTCGCGACGGAATCCGTTGCGTTTGCCAAGAACGATTGCGAGCGCCAGTGCGGCACATCCCGAATTGATCTCGACCACTGTTCCGCCAGCGAAATCTAGAGCGCCGAGGCGATCAACGATCCAACCGCCGTGGCCGTGCTGCGATGCGAATGCCCAGTGTGCGACCGGAATATAGACGAGGGTTATCCATACACCGACGAATAGAACCCACGATCCGTATTTGGCACGGTCTGCGATGGCACCAGATACAAGTGCCACAGTAACGATCGCAAAAGTTAGTTGGAACATTGCGAATGCAAGTGCAGGAATGTGATGGCCGGTAGCGCCGACTGTCTCGTTGATTGTCTTGGTCAGCCCAACTTGTGAGAAGTTGCCGATCAGTCCATGGCCAGAGTCAGGGCCGAAGGCGAGTGAATAACCGTAGAGAACCCAGATAATCGTCGTGACACCGATTGCTGCAAAAGACATCATCATCATGTTGAGAACGCTTTTGGCTCGTACCATTCCGCCGTAGAAGATTGCCAGGCCCGGCGTCATAAAAAGGACAAGAGCCCCGCTTGCCAATACCCAGGCGGTATCACCGCTATTTATCATCACTTCTCCGATCGAGGGTGTTAATGCGGTCAGATATTAAGGCTGGTTGCGATACCGGTCGTATGAATCCTGAATTTCTTTCTCTGCCTCTTCGCGCCCGACCCACGTCGCACCTTCAACGCTCTTGCCGGGTTCTAGATCTTTGTAAACTTCGAAGAAGTGCTTGATTTCCAAGCGATCAAATTCAGGGACGTCGGTAATTTCTCTGATGTGCTCTTTGCGGACATCTCCGGCTGGAACGCAGAGGAGTTTGTCATCGCCCCCTGCTTCATCGCGCATGCGGAACATTCCGACTACGCGGCATTTAACAACGCATCCTGGGAAAGTCGGCTCGTCCAACATCACGAGTGCATCAATAGGATCGCCATCTTGTCCGAGGGAGTCATCGACAAATCCGTAGTCCCATGGGTACCGAGTAGAAGTGAAGAGCATGCGATCAAGGCGGATTTTGCCCGTCTCGTGGTCGACCTCGTACTTATTGCGGCTGCCTGCCGGAATTTCGACAATGACGTCAAAGGTCATTTGGGACATGGCAACTCCTTTTCTTACGGACAAAAGTGGGGTGAGCGACGGGGCTCGAACCCGCGACATCTCGGACCACAACCGAGTGCTCTACCAGCTGAGCTACGCCCACCATGAGGTGCCAATACTACTGAACGTCCGGACCCGGGGGAGCCACGAAGATCGCCTCGCGGTAGTACTTCAATTCGTTGATCGAATCTTTGATGTCTCCAAGAGCTCTGTGGTTTCCGCTCTTGGGTGGAGCGTTGAAGTAGACCCGCGGGTGCCAGCGCCGGGCCAACTCCTTGATCGAGGAGACGTCAACGGTTCGGTAATGCAGGTACTCACTCAAGCGCGTCATATCCCGAGCAATGAAATTTCGGTCCACACTGACCGAGTTGCCGGCAAGGGGAGACTTTCCTGGTTGAACGCCGGCACTGTGCAAATAAGCCAAGATCGCATCTTCGGCAGCACTCACGGAAATGCCCCCTGGGATCTCGGCGATGAGACCAGAATTGGTATGCATTGTGGTGACGAAGTCATTCATTCCAGAGATCTGATCCACGTTCGCGTGGATCACCACGTCCACGCCCTCCCCGATGAGGTTGAGGTCGCCATCGGTCACCAGAACTGCGATTTCGACAAGGACATCGGATTCCAGCGAGAGCCCGGTCATCTCGCAGTCGATCCAGACCAGCGGCGGAGAGTCATTTGCCATGGCGCCACTTTAGATCATGCCCACCGACGGCAGGGATTTCACCCCCCGTTCACCTTCCATTAACCTAACTTCCACGCAATTCCACCCAGAACCGAGCAGGATCCCCTTGTGTCCCAAACCTTGGTTTCCCCTGCGACAAGCGGAATTCCGGCAAAACGGGAGATCACAACCAAGCCTCGTTTCTCTGACCGCGTTTTTCGCGGCGTTGTCTCAACTGGGGCTCTGTCCTCGCTTGTGATCCTCGGGTTGATTTTCTTCTTCCTCGCCTTTCAAGGTTATTCAGTTCTGCGCTCGCAGGGGATTCACTTCATCACGAGTAGCACGTGGCAAGTGGTTCAAGATGGTGCTGGGAACATTGATCCTAAAGCGACGAAATTTGGAATCGCTGCAATGCTCATCGGCACGCTCTTGTGCGCGCTCATCGCGATCATTGTCGCGGTGCCAATCTCGGTTCTGGCAGCTCTATTTCTGAATTTTTACGCGCCACCGTTCGTTAAGAAGATCATGGTTGCGATTGTGGATTTGATGGCGGCTTTTCCTTCCATACTTTTCGGGCTCTGGGGGTTCTTCATCCTGATGCCGAGTGCGGAATATTGGGCGAAGTTGCTACATCATTTCCTTGGTTTCATTCCAATATTCAACGTAGACCCCCCCGTTTTCACGCGCTCGCCGTTTGTCGCCGGACTTGTCTTAGCCGTAATGATCATCCCGATCATTACTTCGGTTTCACGTGAGGTCTTCAGTCAAACACCGCTTGATCGCATTCAAGCCGCGTATGCATTGGGAGCCACTCGTTGGTCAATGATCCGTGCAGTCGTTCTGCCGTACGGACGAAGCGGAATCGTTGGCGGCGCAATGCTTGGTCTTGGCCGTGCGATGGGCGAGACGGTAGCGGTATACACCGTTCTCAACATCGTCTACCAAGTAAATTGGCACGTACTTCTTGGTGCCGGCGGCAACGTGGCATCGATGATCTTGTTGAAATTCGGCGAAGCCGGTCCGCAAGAAATCAAAGCGTTGATGGCAGCCGGTCTAGTTCTCTTCTTGTTGACGTTGGTGGTCAACCTCGGTGCCGACCTCGTGGTACGACGTTCTGGAGGTAAGGGCCGATGACCACCCCAACAGTTGTTAAGCCGCAGAAGCCTTGGCAGGCATCGCCACGCGAGAGGCTCAATTCTGCCCTCGTCTTCGTCGCGGCAATCATCACGTCCTATGTGATCGTCGCGATTACGCCGATGAAGGGGAAACTGGCATACGCCTTCGTATTCTTTATTGCATTTACTGCTTTTGATTTCGCTTTTCACTACGTGACGCGAGGCTTCTCGGTTGCTAAAGATGCAATTGCGCGGGCTGTTGTGGCTGTGGGAATAAGCGTTGCGGTATTTCCCATCATCAGCATTCTTGCCACCGTATTCATCCGTGGGTATCGCGGACTCCATCTGGGTCTCTTCACGCATGACATGGCACTCAACAGCGTCACCGACCCCATCAATCAGGGTGGCCTTCTTCATGCCCTTACCGGAACTGGGATCCTCGTACTCGTCGCATTAATCATCAGCGTCCCTCTCGGAATCTTGACCGCAATTTATATGACTGAAATTCGTGGGCGCTTCATGAGACCGATGAAATTTCTAGTACAGGCAATGAGTGGAGTGCCATCAATTGTGGCAGGACTTTTCATTCTCTCATCGGTCGTCTATCCGATCACAAAGGGATACTCGGGCTTCGTCGGCTCACTTGCACTTTCGATCTTGATGATCCCAACCGTTGCCCGCACTTCTGAAGAAGTCCTTCTCCTTATCCCAAATGATTTGCGCGAGGCCGGTGTCGCACTCGGCGGAACGCACTGGCGCACTGTTGCCATGGTCGTTGTACCGGCTGCAAGAAGTGGACTGGTAACGGCGATGATTTTGGGTGTGGCCCGAATTGCCGGTGAAACGGCTCCAATTCTTCTCCTCACCGGCGGAGGCGACAAAGTAAATGGAGATCCTTTCCATGGGCCAATGGGGTCACTTCCTTTCTATATTTGGAAGTCCTATGCCGTGGGCACACCCGAGTCGATCACGCGGGCATGGGCGGCAATCTTGGTTCTGTTGGTAATCGTTCTGGTGCTTTTTGTGTCAGCCCGCTTGTTGAGTGAAAGAAGGTCGAGCAAGTGAGTGATGTGAGAGATACGAATTCAGAGTCTCGCCCCCAAGGCTTGGTCTCTACTCTTGGCGAGGTCGCACGTCGACGACTTGAGACCAAAAGCGAGAGCACGCAGGTGCAAGGCGTTGGTCTTGAAGCACGTGGTATCCACGCCTGGTTTGGCGACCGGATGGTTCTAGAAGATATGTCACTTGATTTCTGGTCTGGTACCGTCACGGCCTTAATTGGCCCATCTGGTTGCGGAAAATCGACCTTTATTCGAACACTCAACCGCATGCACGAATTTATCCCAGGGGCTGCGATGGCTGGCCAGGTATTGCTCAACGGAGACGATATCTATGCATCGGGAACAGATGTAACCAAGATCCGATTGAAGATCGGGATGGTTTTCCAGAAGCCAAATCCTTTTCCGTCGATGACAATTTCTGAAAACGTTCTTGCTGGTTTGAAACTTGCTCAACTCAAAGTCGATAACAAAGACGATCTCCTCGAGGAGTGCCTTGAAAGGGCCGGCCTCTGGAACGAAGTGAAAGATCGCCTCGGTGCCTACGGAGGATCCTTATCTGGCGGACAACAGCAACGACTCTGCATCGCGAGATCTTTGGCGGTCCGTCCAGAGGTGCT
>JANXZB010000116.1 GCA_025355765.1 Actinomycetes bacterium | reverse complement strand
AAATGTCGACGATTCCTGCTTCTTGGTCATTGAGGGTGTACTTGTAACCCGCGACCGGGCCCAGCCAGAATGCATCCATATTCTCGACCCTTGCTTTGCCGGTGAGCTCATTGGATGAAACCACTGAGATCTCGTGAGGCTCCTTGGATTCGGCCGTGGAAGGGTGCGTAAATAAAAGTTGATAGCCCGCGACAACTACCGCTATGGAAATAACAGCGTCTAATAACATATATTGGACAAAGTGAGGATGGGATCGCTCGTATCGAATGAGAACTGCTTGTTCCTTTTTGAAAAGCCTGAGTATCCAACGGAGGAAGATCAGCACGTTACCACCCGCACAATTCGACGATGCATAGAGAAGGCTTCATGGTCGCACGGAGATTGCAGAGTCGCAAGGCTAAAACACGACGAAAGCGGTCAGGATTAATGCTCGAAAATCGGCTCCGGGCTTTCATACACCTTGCCGTTGGCACCGAATATCAAGTAACGCGTGAACCCACGCGTAAACCATCGGTCGTGTGTGACTGAAACTACCGTTCCCTCGTATCGACCAAGGGCATGCTCAAGGCTCTCTGCGCTTGCGAGGTCGAGGTTATCGGTGGGCTCATCAAGCAACAACATGGTTGATCCTGAGAGTTCAAGAAGGAGTACTTGAAACCTTGCTTGCTGCCCACCTGAAAGGGATGAGAACTTCTGCTCTGCCTGCTGATCGATTTCATACCTGCGCAGAACACTTTTCGCTGGTCCCAATTGAAGCGAGTAATTCTCCCAGAGCAATTCGAGCAATGTTTTCGCCATGAATTCAGGATGTGTATGAGTCTGTGCAAAATATCCTGGATTCACTCGAGCACCGAGTTTGAATTCGCCCGTGTACTTCACACTTTTATCGCCCGAAATCATCCGCAAGAAGTGCGACTTTCCGGTTCCGTTCTTGCCAAGGACCGCAACGCGATCGCCGAAAAAGATCTCAAAATCAAATGGATCGGTGAGCCCAGTGAGAGAAAGATTCTCAATCGTCAGTGCGCGAAGACCCGTTCGGCCACCACGCAATCCAACTTGAACATCTTGCTCAATAGGGGGTGCTTCAGGTGCCCCCGCCTCTTCGAATTTACGAAGTCGCGTCTGCATCGCGCGGTACTTGGATGCCATGTCTGGGCTGCTCGCTGCCTGCCACTGCAAAGTGCGAACAAGTTCTTTTAGTCGTGCATGTTCCTGCTCCCATCGAAGCAAGATCTCAGCAAACCTCTCATTGCGCGCCTTGCGTGCATCGTGCCAGGTCGAGAATTTTCCACCGTGAACCCACGCGGTGTTGCCGTTAGCCCCTTGTTCCAGGGTGACAATCCGATTAGCCGTGCGATCAAGAAGTTCGCGATCATGGCTCACGAAAAGAACGGTCTTCTTTGTCTCCTTGATTACATCCTCTAGCCATCGCTTGGACGGTACATCCAGGTAGTTATCTGGCTCATCTAGAAGGAGAACTTCCTCTGGGCCCTCGAGAAGCGCCCGGAGAACGAGTTTCTTCTGCTCTCCCCCCGACAATGTGCTCACCTTGCGGGCGGAGACTTCATCAAAAGATTTGCCCATAGCCTCTGTGCAGCAGACGTCCCAAATCACTTCAAAGTCATAACCACCGGCATCGCCCCAATCAACAAGTGCTTGGGCATAGGCCATCTGATCGCGCTCCTCATTGCGCGTATGCATCAACTCTTCGCTAGCGGCAACTGCTGCAGCCGCATCGCGAATGCGCTTTGGCGCAACCGATATAAGAAGATCGCGGACTGTTGTTTCGTCGCGAACCGAACCTATGAACTGGCGCATGACACCAAGGCCACCCGAAATTGAAATGGCGCCGGATTCGGGTTGGAGATCACCGGAGATCATTCGAATCAACGTCGTTTTGCCTGAACCATTGGCGCCAATCAATGCGACCTTGGCACCTTCACCGACGCGAAAGTTGACGTCGCTGAGAAGGACTCGACCGTCGCTGAGCGAGTACTCAACGGCGTTCACGTCTATGTGGCCCATTAGTCTTCTTCATTTCTGCGTCGTAGTGTGGTTTCAATTCGCGCAAGCAACTGATCATCGGAGGGATAATCAACTTGCACGAAGGTTAATCCACGAGATGGGAAAACCAGGCTATCGGAAATCCTCACTCGGTTGCTGAGTACATCCTTGACCCATTGGATAGGAAATCTGCCATCGGCGACGCAGACAACGGCGCCGACAAGGTTTCGAACCATGGAATAGCAGAAAGCATCGGCCACAATTTTTGCTACCAAGTGGCCATCGGCATTGCGTTGCCACTCAAAAGTCTCCAAGGTGCGAATTGTTGTCCCGCCGGCGCGAAACTTGCAGAACGCGGCGAAATCGTGCTCTCCGAGGAGCAGCGCACTTGATGCATTCAGCAGATCAATGTTGAGTGGTCGATACCACGGTGCTACGTCGAACCGGCGAAGTGGCAGAATCGATCGATTGCTATCCACAATCTTGTATTCGTAGTGGCGGCGCAGAGCCGAAAAACGAGCATGGAAACCAACTGGTGCAACGCCAACTTTGAGAACGCGAATATCTTCATCCAAAATTCGATTGAGGCGGTAGGGCAGATCGGCAAGATTCCATTCAGCCTTTTTTGCGTACGGACCGTTCTCCATGTCAGGGATGTCGACGTGGATCACTTGCCCCGTTGCGTGCACGCCTGCATCTGTGCGGCCGGCGACGATTGTGTCCACGGGCGTGCGAGTAAGTTTTTGGAGAGCATTCTCTACTTCGCTCTGAATTGTGCGGCGATCAGGTTGCTTGCTCCACCCAGAATAATTCGTGCCGTCATAGGCAAGATCCATCCGGATACGAAGAAACCCACTCTCCGCAAAGAGAGTGGGTTCCGTCATAACGATTTCGGTGAGTAGTTACTCAGCGTCTTTCTTTGCTGCAGCTTTCTTAGGAGCGGCCTTCTTAGGGGCAGCAGTTTTCTTAACAGCCTTCTCGGCCTCAGCAACAGTTGCCTTCTTGGCAGGTGTTCCCTCGGTTAGAACTTCGATGACGGCCATAGGAGCGTTGTCGCCCTTACGCGGACCCACCTTCGTGATGCGGGTGTAACCACCGTTGCGCTCGACAAAGCGTGGGCCGATTTCAGTGAAGAGGGTATGTACGACGCTCTTATTTGAAATGGTTGCCATGACCTGACGGCGTGCAGCAAGATCACCCTTTTTTGCGAAGGTGATCAATTTTTCGGCAAGAGGGCGAAGGCGCTTGGCCTTGGCCTCCGTCGTGGTGATCTTGCCGTGCTCGAAGAGCTGCTCGGCAAGTGTTCCTAGGAGTAAGCGCTCGTGTGCTGGGCCTGAGCCCAGACGAGGACCTTTACTTGGTTTTGGCATCGTATTCTCCTAGGCCTGATCACTGTCGGCGAATTCATCGTCGACATTGACATCGTAATTGTGGTGTTGTGTTGGATCAAAACCGGCTGGGCTGTCCTTGAGGGACATTCCCATCGAGACAAGCTTTGCCTTGACCTCATCGATGGACTTGGATCCAAAGTTTCGGATATCAAGCAGATCGGCCTCGCTGCGTCCGACCAATTCGCCGACTGTGTGAATGCCTTCGCGCTTCAAGCAGTTGTACGAACGAACGGTGAGATCAAGATCTTCGATTGGAAGAGCAAGATCGGCAGCAAGTGCTGCATCTAGAACGGAAGGCCCCATTTCGATGCCCTCAGCCTCGAGGTTGAGCTCGCGAGCTAGACCAAAGAGTTCAACAAGAGTCTTTCCTGCTGATGCGATGGCGTCGCGTGGCTTCATTGAAGGTTTGGTTTCGACATCAACAACAAGACGATCGAAGTCGGTGCGCTGTTCAACGCGGGTGGCTTCTACCTTGTAGGTGACCTTCAAAACAGGTGAGTAGATGGAGTCAACAGGAATGCGGCCGATTTCGGCTCCTGCTTGCTTGTTCTGAACTGCAGTTACATAACCGCGACCACGCTCGACGGTAAGTTCAATCTCAAGATTGGCCTTTCCGTTGAGGGTTGCCAGGTGAAGTTCAGGATTGTGAACCTCAACGCCGGTTGGAACAGCAATATCGGCGCCAGTTACAGGACCTGCACCGGACTTGCGGATGTAGAGAATGCTTGGCTCGTCATTGTCGGAGGAAAGCACCAAGTTCTTGATGTTAAGAACGATATCAGTGAGGTCTTCCTGAACGCCTTCTAGAGTCGTGAATTCGTGCAGAGCACCACCTACTCGAATGCTCGTGACTGCAGCTCCAGGAATTGAGGAGAGCAGGGTGCGACGCATTGAGTTTCCGAGGGTGTAGCCGAAGCCAGGTTCTAGTGGTTCGATGATGAAGCGTGAACGGTTCTCACTAACTACTTCTTCACTGAGGGTGGGACGTTGTGCAATTAGCACTGTTGCTCCTCCATAGTCTTGAGAGATCCACTATTTGATCTCTACGTTTGCCTCTTTATTCAGATCTTTAAAACAAATCCAAAGAATTACTTGGAGTAGAGCTCAACGATTAGCTGTTCTTGAACTTGAGTGTCAATGACGGCACGTGCTGGGACTCCGTGGATAATGATGCGCATTTGCGAACCAACAACCTCCATCCATGCAGGTACTGACTTCTCGCCAAGCTCGGCACTCGCCACGATGAATGGTGTGAGATCCAGTGACTTTGGAAGAACATCGATGATGTCCATCGGCGTGACACGGAATGAAGGAATGTTTACCTTCTTGCCATTTACCAGGAAGTGGCCGTGACGGACCAACTGGCGTGCCATGTCGCGGCTCTTTGCAAAGCCAGCGCGGAACACGACGTTGTCTAGCCGGGTTTCAAGGATTACGAGTAGGTTCTCACCAGTTTTACCTTGGCGACGGTTTGCCTCTTCGTAATAGCCGCGGAACTGCTTCTCCAGTACTCCGTAAATACGTGCGCACTTCTGCTTTTCACGCATCTGGAGTAGGTACTCAGATTCCTTGGATCGACCGCGACCGTGTTGCCCTGGTGGGTACGGACGAGATTCGATAGGACATTTTGGACCATCGCACTTAGAGCCCTTAAGGAAGAGCTTTACTTTTTCGCGACGGCAGCGCTTGCAATCTGCTCCGGTATAACGAGCCATTTATTCTCTTCCTTCCTTAAACTCGACGTGGTTTGGGTGGGCGGCAACCGTTGTGGGGGGCTGGTGTGACATCAGAGATGGCACCAACTTCCAAACCAGCGGCCTGCAATGAACGAATTGCGGTCTCGCGTCCAGATCCTGGACCCTTGACGAAAACATCAACTTTCTTCAAGCCGTGCTCTTGTGCGCGACGTGCGGCAGCTTCTGCAGCAAGTTGAGCAGCAAATGGTGTTGATTTACGTGAACCCTTGTAACCAACCTGACCTGATGAAGCCCATGAAATAACGGCACCAGTTGTGTCAGTGATAGAAATAATGGTGTTGTTGAAGGTGGACTTGATGTGAGCCTGACCCACAGCAATGTTTTTCTTCTCCTTCTTGCGGAGTTTAACTTTGCCTTTTGCGCCAGCCTTTGATGCGGCTGTCTTTGCCTTAGGAGCGGCCATTACTTAGTCACCTTCTTCTTGCCAGCAATTGCTTTACGAGGACCCTTACGCGTGCGCGCGTTGGTGTGTGTGCGCTGACCGCGAACTGGGAGTCCCTTGCGGTGGCGAATACCTTGGTAACTTTGAATTTCGACTTTGCGTCGGATATCGCCGGCAACTTCACGTCGAAGGTCACCTTCGATTTTGTAGTTGGCTTCGATGTATTCACGAAGCTTTGCCAACTCTGGCTCTTGAAGATCTTTGACGCGAACATCTGGGCTAATGCCAGTTGCCGCGAGGGTTTTCTGTGAACGGGTAAGACCCATTCCGAAGATATAGGTGAGTGCGATCTCAACGCGTTTTTCGCGCGGTAGATCGACACCGACAAGACGTGCCATGTATTCAACCATTCAGTAATCCGATAGGTCCTCCGCAACGCTCCCCAACAAATGTTGGGCCTCGGCCTATCGGACCAAGGGTCTGTCTCTTTCGAAACAGTTGCGCCACGCGCTAGCTATTTAGTTTTGAAAGGGGTTTAACCCTGACGTTGCTTATGTCGAAGGTTGTCGCAGATAACCATGACGCGACCCTTGCGTCGAATAACTTTGCACTTATCGCAAATCTTCTTCACGCTTGGCTGAACTTTCATGCCTGCCCTCCTTCTACTTGTATCGGTAAACGATGCGACCTCGTGTGAGGTCATACGGACTCAATTCCACGATCACGCGATCGGCAGGCAGAATACGGATGTAGTTCTTCCGCATCTTTCCGCTGATATGAGCGAGGATCCTGTGCCCATTTGTTAACTCAACGCGAAACATGGCATTGGGTAGAGCTTCGGCAACGGTGCCCTCGATCTCGATAGCACCATCTTTCTTGGCCAAGCGATACCTTCTATTCTGTGAGCGGTGAGTTTTGAGCTTCTTACGAAGCGAAGGGT
>JANXZB010000111.1 GCA_025355765.1 Actinomycetes bacterium | reverse complement strand
GTCCCCGAAGCAATTGCAGCGCACGCCCTCGGTGCTGAGGTCCTTGGAATATCACTTGTGACCAACGCTGCGGCAGGCATCAGTGGCAAAAAATTGGACCACAAAGAGGTTGTCACAGCCGGTCTGGCCGCGACAAGTCGTATGGGAACCCTTCTCAATGGGGTTATCCCGAAACTACTCTAGATACATGAGTCTCGAAAATGTGGAATCCGATTCGAAGCTGAAAAAAGAAGTCAGTGAGTGGATTCTCGATGATCCAGATCCGCAGACAGCGCAGCAATTAAGCGAACTCTTGGCTCAGGGAAAACTCGATGAACTAAGAAAGTATTTTTCAGGCTTTCTTCAATTCGGAACCGCCGGACTTCGAGGGCCCATAGGTCCGGGTCCTTCGTGCATGAATCGTGCCGTTGTCGGAAGGACGGCGGCGGGGTTGGCGAACTTTATGAAATCGCGAGACTTGAAGAGCATCGTGATTGGCCGGGATGCTCGTTATGGTTCTGAAGATTTTACGCGGGAGACCGCGGAGATCATGAGTGGGGCCGGGATGAAGGTCTTCGTCCTTCCCCGCCCTCTCCCCACTCCGGTCCTCGCATATTCAATCAGGGATCTTGGAGTGGACGTCGGAGTGATGGTCACTGCTAGCCACAATCCTCCGCAAGATAACGGCTACAAGGTTTATCTGGGTGGCATTGTCGATGCAATTGATTACCGCGCCTCACAGATCGTCTCACCAACGGACGGATTTATTTCTCAAGAGATTGCTCGAATCACTTTCCTTGCCGAACAACCACGCGGCACTGAGTGGGTCACATTGGATGAGGAGATCGTTGAGAGATATGTAGTCCACACTTCTCGACTTGTCATGAATCCAGGAGATCTAAAAATTGTCTACACCGCGTTGCACGGCGTGGGCACCGAGACCCTACAAAGAGTCTTCCGCACGGCAGGATTTCCCGATCCCATACTTGTTGCGGCCCAAGCCCAACCCGATCCCGCATTTCCAACCGTGGCGTTTCCAAACCCCGAGGAACCGGGCGCGATTGATTTGGCACTGGAAACCGCGCGAAGCGTCGATGCAGACCTTGTCATCGCCAATGATCCAGATGCCGATCGCTGTGCAGCTGCCGTTAATGACCCAGCACGCGGCTGGCGAATGCTCCGCGGTGACGAACTCGGCGCTCTCCTTGGCGAGTACATTGCGCGAAAATCCAAGGGAGGAATTCTTGCGAATTCGATCGTCTCCTCCTCAATTTTGCAGAAAATCGCGCAACATTACTCAATGGAATTCCGTCAGACACTGACAGGATTCAAATGGCTTGCCAAAATTGATGGACTCACTTTTGGCTACGAGGAGGCTCTCGGATACTGCGTAGATGCGCGGTCGGTCAACGATAAAGACGGAATATCTGCCGCGATAGTCCTGGCTCAGTTGGCAACGGACTTGAAGGCCGAGGGCAAGACTCTCCTTGATCTACTAGATGAAATCTGGCTGCGCCATGGCTATCACGGCACCGAACAAATCTCGGTTCGCGTAGAAGACTTAGGGCGCCTAGCCGGCCTTCTGAAATCATTGCGAGAGAATCCTCCCTCTGAGATCGCGGGTAAACGCGTTCTAGAAGTTGATGACTTAATGTCGCCCGCGGATGACCTACCACCCACTGATGGCATGCGCCTCTGGTTGGAAGGAGATGTTCGCGTCATCATTCGGCCCAGTGGCACCGAGGCGAAAGTGAAGTGCTATGTGGAGGTCATCACACATCACGGCGCCCAAGCCGCGCAGAAGGTTCTTGATCAACTTAGAGCTCCTCTCACGCAATTCTTGTTGAAGTCTTAAATCGCTAAGATGAACGCGTGAAGCACTACGGGCTTGTTGACGGCACCGAGGTCTCGTTGCTCAATTTCCTCAAGGGCTTGTCAGGAGTCGACCAAGTTGGGGCCGAAGCACGTGCGGCCATGCTTGGGACGCGAAGCATAAAGACATCGTCGAAGAAGAAGGCGATCGATCTTGCAATATCCATGGTTGACCTCACGACGCTTGAGGGCGCAGACACCGCTGGAAAGGTGACTGCTCTAGCATCTAAGGCTGTACGTCCGGATCCAAGTGACCCAACTGTTCCCAGCGTCGGAGCAATTTGTGTTTACAACGA
>JANXZB010000106.1 GCA_025355765.1 Actinomycetes bacterium | reverse complement strand
CTAATCCTTCTTAATTCCCTGCTTGCCATCTGATTTATTGTCAGGGCCTTTGCCATCCGATGACTTTTCATCTGATTGATTGTCGGCTTTGCCTTCGCCATTGGCGAAGACCTTGAATGCAGGGACGTACCAAGGGGCTGTTGAGGACGAGGCACCCGAGCCCCATCCTGGCGCAACCAGTGGTGAATCAATACGGAAAGTGCCGACTCCCGCGGCGCCACCGTCAACATATACAGAAGGAGTTTGAGAGTTGATCCAAGGCTTACCAGGTACAACGCTGCTGCCAACGCTGACGTTGGTTGGATCCTCGGTAACTGCGACGTTCAGTGAGTCATAGCCGCATCCTTGACTGGTTGAAAAACATGCAGCGCCGGTTCCGATTGGTGCATACCCGTAACTAGTTGTGTTGTATGCAATTCCGAAAATCGCGCTGCTACCGACTTTGACGTTCTTCGGATTGAAGGTGATGTTCTGGGCGAACCCGTTGAAGCACGTCTTGGAAGATTTTTCGTACCACTTGCCGAGATCGCTGCCGACACAGAGTGGGCTAGCTGATGGTCGATATTTGATATTGAAAGTATTTGTAACAGATGTGATCTTTGCACCTGGATTCACACCATCAGTGCTTGGAGCATAGATATTGAGGGTGATTGGTTGAGCAAAGGTGGCGTCCTCTGGAGTTGTGCATGTGTGCAGATACCAACTGCCAGATGCGCAGCCCCAACTGCTCATGGTTACGACAACCTTTGAAAGATTGTGGCTGGCGCCAGTGGAGAAGTTCACGGCATTGCCGAATTCGCTCACTTGTTGGGCTTGAAAGGGTTGGCTGGGCAAGTTACCTGGCAGCGGAGAGATCACGCTGTTGTAAATGACTCCACTCTTCTGGCCGTCGCCGTTTGATGAGTCGGCAAGGGCGGGGGCCATGGCCGTCGCAAAGGAAAGTGCGAGCAGGGGGATAAGAACCTTTGCGCTACGCGTGGAAATCTTCATATCAAAAAGCCCTCCATAGTTAATATCCTGAAAGGCTACTGGGAATGTGGGTATTTGCAGATGAATTGAGGCGTAAATCTTGGAAAAGACTGGTCATTCTTTAAAAAAATGGAGCGGGTGACCGGGATCGAACCGGCATGGCCAGCTTGGAAGGCTGGGGCTCTACCATTGAGCTACACCCGCAAAGGTGTCTTTGGAGCCGAAAGGCCCCGCAGCAGGGGCTAACGATATCGGTAACGGTAAAGGGAAGGTAATTTCTCCTCTAGACTCTCCAATTGCGCCGCGGGGCGTAGCGTAGTGGCTAGCGCGCCTGCTTTGGGAGCAGGAGACCGGAGGTTCGAATCCTCTCGCCCCGACCAGTTATCAGGTCAGCACATTCAATTGCCATAGCAAGGAGTTCCACGTGAAAAGCACGGTCGAGACACTTTCTCCTACCCGTGTACGGCTCACGGTTGACGTGGCATTTGAGGAAATGTCAGGCCACCTGAGTGAGGCATACAAGAAGATCGCATCGCAGATCAACGTGCCTGGCTTTCGCAAGGGCAAGGTTCCACCGGCCATGATCGATCAGCGCGTGGGCCGCGGCACCGTGCTGGATGAGGCAATCAACCTGGCTCTGCCTGACTTTTACTCTCAAGCCGCCCGCGAACATGATGTGCTCGTCCTTGGTCGCCCAGAGGTAGACATCAAGGAATTCGTCGACAAAGAGAAGCTCTCGTTCACTGTTGAAGTAAACGTGCGTCCTGAAGTCACGCTTCCAGATTTTTCCGCAATCACCATTAATGTCGATGACTCAGATGTGACTGAGGCAGATATCGACGAGCAGGTAGAGGCGCTGAGAGTCCGATTCGGCACCCTCAACACCGTCGAGCGCGCGGCTGCCACAGGTGACTTTGTCACCATCGACTTGGTTGCACGCATCAACGGCGAAGATGTTGAAGGCGGCGCGGCTACTGGGATGTCCTATGAAGTTGGAACAAACCGCATGATCGACGGGCTAGATGAAGCCCTCATCGGCTTGAAGGCTGGCGATGTGAAGGCTTTCGAAACCCAACTCGTTGGAATGGAAGAGGACCAGAAGGGTGATGTCGAAGTCACCGTAGAGTCTGTAAAAGAGCGCGAAGTTCCTGTCTTGGATGATGCCTTTGCAGCCCTTGCCAGCGAGTTCGATACCTTGGACGAACTCCGCGCGGACTTCCGCGAACGTCTTGGCCGAGTTAAGAAGCTAGAGCAAGGCGCACAGGCACGCGATCGTCTCGTGGAGAAGCTTCTTGCCGATATCGAGATCCCAGTGCCCGAAGAATTCATCACCGCCGAAGTGGACGATCACCTCCAAGGTGAAGGTCGTATGGAAGATGCCGCGCACCGCGCCGAAGTAGAAGAGCAGGTTCGATCCTCCCTCAAATCAGATTTCTTGCTAGATGCAGTGGTCAAAGCCGAGTCAGTAGAAGTGACAGAGATTGAATTGACCGAGTACTTGGTCCGAACCTCTTCACGTTACGGAATGGCTCCAGAGCAATTCGCCCAGGAACTCTCCAAGGCGGGCCAGATCAGCCAACTCGTTGCCGAAGTCGGTCGCGCAAAGGCGCTCGCTGGTGTCCTAAGTCGAGTCACCGTCAAGGATGCTTCGGGAAATGCCATCGATTTGGAAGCACTTCGCCCACAACCTGCCGCGGTTGAGGATTAACTCTCCGCTATAAGCGAACAACCACGCTCGTAAGGCTCAAACGGGAAGCATTTGGCCTATTGGGTTGTTAGGGTCAATACAGGAAGTTTTATTGAGGAGGATGTTTCGTGGATTTAATTAGCACTCATCTGCCGGCGGCCGAGATCATCTCTCGAGCACCGCAATCTGGTTCAGGTGGACTCGATGATCAGGTTTTCAACCGTTTGCTGAAAGAGCGCATCATCTTCCTCGGCTCAGTTGTCGAAGATTCGATGGCCAACGCGATCTGCGCGCAGATCCTTCTTCTCGCAGCCGAAGATGCTGAAAAAGACATCTACTTGTATATCAACTCACCCGGCGGATCAGTAACAGCCGGTATGGCCATCTACGACACCATGCAGTACGTCAACAACGACGTCGCAACCGTCGGTATGGGTCTTGCCGCTTCCATGGGCCAGTTCCTGCTTTGTGCGGGCGCTGCTGGAAAGCGCTACGCAACACCACACGCGCGCATCATGATGCACCAGCCATCCAGCGGCATCGGCGGAACCGCAACCGACATCAAGATTCAGGCCGAGCAAATTGGCTTCACCAAGAAGAAGATGGCCGAGCTCATCGCATTCCACACCGGCCAATCCCTAGAGACGATCACGTCAGATTCTGATCGCGACCGTTGGTTTACTGCCGATGAGGCAAAAGATTATGGCTTCGTAGATCATGTCGTTCGGTCGGCAGGACAAGTATCGGGACGTGGAGGCACAGCATGAGAATGGAATTCGATCGCGTGAATGAGATCACCAACCGCTATGTCCTGCCAACAATCGAAGAACGCACAAGTTACGGCTACAAGCGCCTCGATCCTTACACCAAGCTTTTCGAAGAGCGCATTATTTTCCTAGGTCAAGCAATCGATGACACCGTGGCGAACGATGTCATGGCCCAGTTGCTGACTCTTGAGTCGATGGATCCTGATCGAGACATCATGATCTACATCAACTCACCCGGTGGATCCTTTACGGCGCTCACTGCCATCTACGACACTATGCAATTTGTGCGACCAGATGTTATGACCATTTGTCTTGGTCAGGCAGCGTCAGCTGCCGCTGTCCTCCTTGCGGGGGGCGCGAAGGGCAAGCGCATGGCTCTTGAGCATTCACGAATTCTGATTCATCAACCGTCCAGCGAAGGCGGCGGACAGGCTTCGGACATTGAAATTCAAGCGCGAGAGATTGCGCGCATGCGCACACTTCTCGAAGAATTGATCGTCCGTCACTCAACTCGATCGGCAGAACAGATCGCCCAAGACATTGAGCGAGACAAGATTCTTACTGCGACCGAAGCAGTTGAATATGGTTTGATCGATCAGGTACTTGCCAGCCGTAAGGCCAAACCGACACACTAAGGGCATCCACTTAGTATCGTCAGGAGTAGGCGTTTATGGCATTGCTGGCGCCTGGCAACCTGTTCACTTACAAGGACTACCGAAATCTCTGGATTTCAAATCTGTTCGTAACGATTGGTGCATCTGCATTTCCGATTGCACTTGCGGTCACGGTTCTTGATGCGGGTGGAACGACAACAACCCTTGGATTGATTCTTGCATCCCGAGTTTTGTCATCGGTGATACTTGCACCCTTTGGTGGCGTCTGGGCTGATCGGCTTCCTCGAAAATTCGTGATGATCGGCGCCGATATCTATCGCGCCGTTCTCATGATCGGTCTGATCTTTGTTGCAACTCCTTCGGTTCCTGCTTGGGGATTGGCAGTTCTAGTTTTCGCCATGGGCGCAGGCGAGGCCTTTGGCTTCCCCGCATCTGGCGCGATCTTGCCGAGCGTTCTACCGCCTGAAAAACTACCGGCGGGTAATGTGCTGCGAAGTATTGGTGTTCGAACGGCCCAAGTTATTGGGCCAGGTATCGGTGGCTTCTCAGTAGCTTTGATCGGCGGACGGATGACCTTCGCGGTCACCGCCGCTTTCTTTATCGCTGGCACATTCTTGCTAACGAAGATCGTAGAAAAACCGCGCGAGGATTCGGTCGAATTGCGACCGTCATTCGTCGCAGATTTGCACGAAGGTTTGAAGACTGTCTGGCACACCCCGTGGGTGGCGGCTTGTATTGCGATGTCGACGTTGCAGTTGATGGTTGTTCTTGCAAGCGAGAACGTTCTGCTTCCCGTAATCACTCGAAGGGAATTTCACACCAACACAGTCTTTGCAACCGCCGCCGCGATGTTCAGCATTGGGGGATCGGTCTCTGCCCTCATCGCAATGAGGGTCCGTGCCAAACATCCAGGTTTAGTTGCAGTCGTGATTTGGGGCTTCTTTGCAATCGCCCCTCTCGTGCTGGCATTCCCATCTTCCAAGTGGATCATTATTTTTGGCTACCTGATAGCTGGAATATCGATCGGACCGTGGGAGGCGTATTGGGCTTCGGCGATCCAACGTGAAATACCGCAGGAATTGCAGGGGCGCGTGTTCAGCGTGGATTACATGGGATCAGTTGGCCTCATGCCTTTGGGCATGGCACTTGTTGGGCCTATTACAAAAGTCTTTGGCGAGCGTCAGTTTCTTATCGCCTCGGTTGTCTTTCACCTCGTCGTGTGCGGACTCGTTCTTCTCGTTCCAGGCGTCAAGGATCTGCGAACGCCGACTCAGTCGCGGAATTCTTCTCAGGGCGAACAGTCACAAGGCTAATTCGCCCGCCAAACCTCCTTCGTTGTACCTACCCTTGGCATATGCCCAACTTCCCTGCACCAGGGCGTAAAGGAGTGTCATGACGCGTATCGGTGAAACCAGCGATCTGCTTAAGTGTTCTTTCTGTGGAAAGACACAGAAGCAAGTAAAGAAACTTATCGCAGGCCCTGGCGTCTATATCTGCGATGAATGCATCGATCTTTGCAATGAGATCATCGTGGAAGAACTTACCGAGGCAAACTCGCTTGGATTGCAGGAACTCCCAAAGCCGACAGAAATCTATGAATTTCTCGATCAGTATGTAATCGGGCAAGAGCGCGCAAAGAAGTCGCTCTCAGTTGCTGTCTATAACCATTACAAGCGAGTTCAAAGTGGGGACACGAAACGCGAAGATTCAGTCGAACTTTCCAAGAGCAACATCTTGCTTCTTGGTCCTACCGGATGCGGGAAGACTTTATTGGCGCAGACTCTGGCACGCATGCTTAACGTTCCGTTTGCGATCGCCGACGCCACCGCTCTTACCGAAGCCGGATATGTGGGCGAAGATGTTGAAAACATTCTGCTCAAACTTATTCAAGCCGCAGATTACGATGTGAAGAAGGCCGAAACTGGAATTATCTACATCGATGAAATCGACAAAGTTGCTCGCAAATCTGAGAACCCATCGATCACTCGTGACGTTTCCGGCGAAGGCGTGCAACAGGCGCTTCTGAAAATACTGGAAGGTACTGTCGCATCCGTTCCACCGCAGGGTGGTCGTAAGCACCCCCATCAGGAATTCATTCAAATCGACACTACAAATGTCCTCTTCATTGTGGGTGGCGCTTTTGCAGGTCTTGAGAAGATCATTGAGGGCCGAAAGGGATCTGCAGGCGTTGGCTTCAATGCGGTTCTCCAGACCGAGGCAGATCGAGATAAGCAGGATGTCTTTGCAGATGTCATGCCCGAAGATTTATTGAAATTCGGAATGATTCCTGAATTCATCGGGCGCCTGCCGATTGTGACCAGCGTCGAGAAGCTCGACAGAACTGCCCTGATGCAGATTCTTACCGAGCCAAAGAACGCCCTGGTTAAGCAATATGTCCGACTTTTCGATCTAGATGATGTGGAACTCGAATTCACCACGGAATCCCTAGATGCCATTGCAGAGCTTGCCCTCCATAGAGGAACAGGCGCGCGCGGACTTCGGGCGATTATGGAATCCGTGCTGCTTTCGGTGATGTACGACGTCCCGAGCCGAACCGACATTGCCAAGGTGATCGTCACCAAGGAATGCATAGCCGATGGCTCCGCCCCGACTTTCGTGACTCGAACCGGCGATATTCCCAAGCGGATTGTCCGAGGACAAAAAGGTCCAGAGGAGAAGAGCGCATAATCTAGACTCTCCTCCATGAGTCAGCGCGAACTACCTCCTAATTTCTCGAGTGCGGAGGTCGAAGCCCCACTGTATGAAAAGTGGGTTGCCGCTGGGTACTTCACCCCTGACGCCAAGTCAGAGAAGCCTCCTTTTACGATTGTGCTGCCTCCACCCAATGTCACGGGTGTGCTGCATATCGGCACCGCATTGGATCACACCATTCAGGACATTCTCATACGCATGAAGCGGATGAAAGGCTTCAATGCCCTCTGGTTGCCGGGGACGGATCACGCAGGTATCGCCACGCAGAATGTGGTCGAGAAACAGTTGGCTCTGGAAAGACTATCTCGACACGATTTGGGGCGCGAAGAATTTGTGAAGAGGGTTTGGCAATGGAAGGCTGAATCTAGCGGAGCAATCCTTCAACAAATGCGCCGCTTTGGCGACAGCGTGGATTGGACGCGAGAACGATTCACGATGGACGAAGGACTATCGCGCGCGGTTCTGACAATTTTCAAAAGATTGTATGACGCGGGCTTGATCTATCGCGCAGAGCGAATTATCAACTGGTGCCCAAGGTGCATGACCGCCCTATCAGATATTGAAGTCGACCATAGCGATGATGAAGGCGAGCTTGTATCGATCCGGTACGGCGATGGCGACGATTCAATTGTTGTTGCCACCACACGAGTAGAAACAATGCTGGGTGACACGGCGGTGGCAGTGCATCCCGATGATCAGCGCTATGCGCACCTTGTTGGCAAGTCGATTCTGCTGCCACTTGTAAATCGTCTAATTCCGATCATTGCAGACGGACACGTCGATCCGAAGTTTGGAACGGGAGCCGTAAAGGTAACCCCGGCACACGACCCCAACGATTTTGAAATCGGGTTACGTCATTGCCTGGCGAACATTGTCATGCTCAGCCCTGAGGCGGTTGTTACAGGAACCAATACAGAATTTGATGGCCTCGATCGTTTCGAAGCTAGAAAAGCTGTTGTAGAGGCACTTCGTGCACAAGGGCGAATCGTTGCCGAGAAGCGACCGTACATTCACGCTGTCGGGCACTGTCAACGTTGCGATACAACTGTTGAACCACTTCTGTCCAAGCAGTGGTTTGTGAAAGTTGCGCCGCTGGCAAAGGCCGCTGGCGATGCCGTTCGTGAGGGCAAGGTCAAGATAGAACCGGCTTCACTAGAGCCTCGATATTTCGAATGGGTCGATAACATGCACGACTGGTGCATTTCGAGGCAGCTTTGGTGGGGACATCGCATCCCTGTTTGGTATGGACCAAACGGAGAAGTTATTGTCACTGGTCCTGACGAGGACGCTCCCGCTGGATATATCCAGGACCCAGACGTTCTCGACACCTGGTTCTCTTCAGCACTCTGGCCCTTTTCTACTTTGGGTTGGCCGGAGCAAACGGAGGACTTGAAGAAGTTCTACCCGACGAGCGTTCTCGTCACCGGGTACGACATCCTCTTTTTCTGGGTTGTACGGATGATGCTCTTTGGATTGTTTGCGATGGAAGGGGTGCCGCCATTTCATATCATTGCCTTGCACGGACTGGTCAGGGACAAATTCGGCAAGAAGATGAGCAGAAGCAAGGGAAATGCCATCGACCCACTGGAATTGATGGATATCTACGGGGCAGACGCCGTGCGATTTACTTTGGCACGTGGTGCCAATCCCGGAAGTGACCAAGCACTTGCGGAGGAATGGATTGCCGGTTCGCGCAATTTTGGTACCAAACTTTGGAATGCAACGCGTTTTGCCATGATGAACGGGGCGACTATCTCCGGAGATCTACCTGCGTTCGAAACTCTTAATGCCGTGGATAGATGGATCCTAAGTCGCTTGAACTCGACGATTACTCAAGTAGATGAACTACTGGAGGCGTACGAATTCGCACGTGCATGTGAACTCATCTACCACTTCGCATGGGATGACCTCTGCGATTGGTACTTGGAGTTATCCAAAGAGGCATTCGCAACCGACACAGCTCACGATTCCAAGCGAGTACTTGGACACGTTCTCGATCAGCTCTTGCGATTGATGCATCCGATCATGCCCTTCATAACCGAAGAGCTCTGGACAAATCTTACCGGCGGAGAATCTGTCGTACTCGCCGAGTGGCCGGAGCCAAATGCAACACATGATGACGCTGCCGGCGAGAAATTGATCTTGCAGGTACAAGAGATCATCACTGAGGTTCGTCGATTCAGAAACGACCAGGGCATAAAGCCAAGCCAAAGAATTCCTGGCCGGTTCTACGCACCTGAGGAGTTCGCACGCTATGAGAGCGCGATGCGTTTCGTTCTGCGAATCGATTACCCCGAGGAAGGCATCTTTGCTCCTAGCCAGACTTTGGAGATCGGCAAGTTCAAGATCGAACTTGATCTGAGCCAGAGCGTCGATATCGTCGCAGAGCGAGCACGTTTATCAAAGGATCTTGCGGCCGCGAAGAAAGATCGTGAGACGGCAATCGTCAAGCTTTCAAATGATGGTTTTATGGCAAAGGCTCCGGCCAACGTGGTTGTTGAGATCAAAGAGCGTCTAGCCAAGACGGACTCGGATATAGAGCGCCTCACCGCTGCCCTCGAGGGATTGCCTTCAGCATGACGACGTCAGAGGATCAGGCAAGGCTGCACGCAATTGAGGTTGCTCTAGAGGCGCGTTGGCCTGAAACCAGAATCGCCCCCTCACTGGAGCGTATTTCAGCCCTCGTCGACATGCTGGGATCGCCTCAATTGGCCTACCCGACCATTCACGTGGCCGGCACCAATGGCAAGACGACAACGGCACGGATGATCGATTCTTTGATGAACGCCACCGGACTTCGAACGGGCCGCTTCACTAGCCCACATTTAGAGAGCCTCCTCGAGCGCATCGCCATCAACGGCGAGCCAATCGACCCCAAGTTCTTCATATTCGCCTACAACGACGTGGCTCCTTACTTGGAATTGATGGATCAGAAGTTTGAAAACCCCATCTCATTTTTCGAGGCCATGACTGCCCTGGCCTTTGTTGCTTTCTCCGAATGGCCCGTGGATATCGGAATTATTGAAGTGGGCATGGGCGGGGAGTGGGATGCCACCAACGTGGTTGAAGCCGCCGTATCTGTCATAACGCCGATCGGCTTTGATCACACTGCATATCTGGGAAATACACTCACGGAAATTGCCAGGACCAAGGGCGGGATTATCAAAGAGGGCTCGTCCGTAGTTCTTGCCGGCCAGGAACCAGAAGCTGCGGTGGAACTCATGCGTCGAGTTGCGGAAATGGGCGCAGAAGTTGCCCGCGAAGGTATTGAGTATTCGCTAGAGCGACGAAGCGTTGCAGTCGGCGGCCAACTTATTACGATCAAGGGAATCACCGGCCGCTACGAGGACATATTCCTTCCTCTTCACGGAAAACATCAAGGCGCCAATGCCGCAACAGCCCTTGCTGCAGTCGAGGCGTTCTTTGGCGGCCAGGAGTTGGACCCTGAGTCGGTGCAAGCAGGATTTGCTGCGGTGACATCACCTGGTCGTTGCGAGACTGTTTTCCATGATCCGACCGTCATTCTTGATGCCGCACATAATCCGCACGGCGCCAAAGCACTGGCGGAGACATTGGATTCCGAATTTACCTTCGATGAAATCATCGGAGTCTTTGCTGCCTTTGCGGACAAAGATGTTGAGGGGATATTGAAAGTCTTAGAACCTGTCTTCAATTCGCTGGTAGTGACAGCGAGTGATTCCACGCGTGCGATGCCAGTTGAGGATGTTGCACGAATCGCGACCCGCATTTTCGGGCCTGGCCGGGTAAGGGTTATTGAAAATCTTGAAGAAGCAATCAAAGGCGCGATCGCCGATACTCGAGGAAATATTGCTGAAAGTTCGATCGGCGTTGTCATCACCGGCTCGGTTGTCACGGTTGGGCAATCACGGGCAATCCTCAAGCGACTCTCAAGTGATTGAGATGAAACGCAGATGAAAGTCCTAGCGTCATCAGTTCTGGTTATGGAAGTCATGGTCATGGGCTTTGCAGTTTTGCTCGCGTCAAAAGATCACAGTGCATCAGCCCTCGCTTGGGGTGGGGTAATTGCCGCGCTCCTGGTGGTCACAGTGGCGATGTTACGTAAGAGAGTTGGCTGGATCCTCGGCTCGGCCCTTCAGATTGCGATGATCGGATACGGCTTTGTGGTCACTCCTCTATTTTTCTTGGGGTCGCTCTTTCTGGGGCTCTGGGTCGCCGCCATCGTCGTGGGGCGAAAGGGCGAAGCCGCCCGAGCAGCCCTGCTCAAGGCGGGCGAGACCACGGGTCGATAGACCGATTACACTCTGGGGGTGATCACAGAGAGAACTTTGGTATTGATTAAGCCTGACGGCGTTAAGCGTGGGCTAATCGGAGAGGTTATCTCTCGTATTGAGACAAAAGGATATTCGGTCATCGCTTTGAAGATGCTCCAAGCCGACCGTTCAATCCTGGAGGAGCATTACGCTGAACACGCGGGCAAGCCGTTTTACGAACCACTCGTTGAGTTCATGTCATCGGGACCGATCGTCGCACTCATCGCCGAGGGCAATCGCGTGATCGAAGGATTTCGTTCTCTAGCTGGTGCAACAGATCCAACCGTTGCAGCCCCCGGAACAATTCGGGGCGATCTGGCTCGAGATCAAGGTACGAAAGTTGTTCAGAACATCGTGCACGGTTCTGACTCGGTCGAGTCTGCTACCCGCGAGATAGATATTTTCTTCAAAGGATTTTCAATTGAGAGGAACACATGAGCAACAGAATGTCATTCATAGGCCGCGATATGGCCATCGACCTGGGTACTGCAAATACCCTCGTTTATGTACGCGGGCGTGGCATTGTTCTCAATGAGCCAAGTGTCGTTGCGGTCAATCAAGACACTGGCGCAATTCTGGCTGTTGGTCATGAGGCCAAGAAAATGATCGGTCGTACCCCTGGCAACATCGTCGCCATCCGACCTCTCAAAGACGGCGTTATTGCCGACTTTGATACAACAGAGCGCATGTTGCGTTACTTCATTCAGAAGGTGCACCGCCGTCGCTATCTTGCCAAGCCGCGTATCGTCGTCTGTGTTCCATCGGGGATCACCGGAGTCGAACAGCGCGCGGTAAAAGATGCCGGATACGCAGCAGGTGCTCGCAAGGTTTACATCATTGAAGAACCAATGGCTGCGGCTATTGGTGCTGGTCTTCCGATCCACGAACCAACCGGCAACATGGTTGTCGATATCGGCGGAGGAACAACTGAAGTCGCGGTGATCTCCCTGGGTGGAATTGTCACAGCGCTTTCAATTCGCGTAGGCGGAGATGAGCTCGACCAGGCCATTATTAACTGGGTTAAACGCGAATTCTCCCTCCTTCTAGGAGAGCGCACTGCCGAAGAAATCAAGATGGCTATTGGTTCTGCCTACCCGATCCAAGGCGAGCCTGATGCCGAAATTCGCGGACGCGATCTGGCGACAGGTCTTCCAAAGACGATTGTTGTCACAGCTGCTGAGATTCGAAAGGCAATCGAGGAGCCGGTCAACGCGATCGTCAACGCTGTGAAGAGCACCTTGGACAAGACTCCGCCAGAGTTGGCCAGTGACTTGATGGATCGCGGGATTGTTCTCACGGGTGGAGGCGCACTCTTGCGCGGACTTGATGAGCGCCTTCGCCGCGAGACAGGCATGCCAATTCACATTGCGGATCGTCCACTCGATGCAGTTGTTGAGGGCACCGGAAAATGTATCGAAGAATTTGAGGCTTTAGAGAAAGTCTTGATCTCCGAACCTCGACGATAGGTACTCCTTAAATGCGATACGGCGGGGATAATCGCAGTCGCCTGTTGCTTGTGACCCTTATCGTCACATCTCTTTTTCTCATCACTCTGGATCTTCGAGGGGTGTCATTGATTACAGGTCTTCGACATGGCACCCAGAGCGTGCTCGGACCATTCCAACGAGCAGCAAACTCCGCATTTAGCCCCATTGGCAATTTCTTTTCGGACGTAGCTCACCTCGGTCGGACTCGTGCAGAAATTAAGAGTCTTGAAACACAGAATTCTCAACTTCGAACCACATTGATCGAGCGCAAGAACATCGAGTCCCAGATCAAGCAACTCAAGTCAGTTTTGAATCTTTCTGGAACTGGCGGTTACAAGGTTGTTAGCGCAAAAGTCATCTCGCAAGGCACGAGTGCCTCCTTCAGCCAATCGATTACCATCGACATCGGAAGGAATGCGCATTTAACGCGCGACATGACCGTTCTGGGCGGAGATGGACTCGTCGGCGTCGTGAAGGAGGTTTATGCATCGACTTCGCTCATCATGCTCGAATCGGATCCCTCCTTTCGAGTCGGAGTGCGCATAGCTGGAAGCCAGGAGATAGGCATCTTGACTGGGCAAGGAACTGATCGCGCCATTCTGCAAATGCTTGACAGCCAATCAACCGTGAAAGCTGGAGATGTTCTTCTTGCGCGTGGCAGTGCGGCAGGAAAACCCTTTGTTCCAGGCGTCCCCGTCGGAACTGTGACCTCTGTGCCAAATTCGGCCGGATCAGTCTCCCAGCTAGCGGAAGTTCAATTTTTTACGCATCTGCATAGCGTTGGAATTGTTGCAGTCGTTGTCAGCCCGCCGATTACCGATCCCCGCGATGCGCTGGTGCCGCCAAAGCCAATGCCGACTCCAGTCCCCACGGTGACAATTTTCCTCACGCCTGGCGCGACTCCTGCAGCAACGCTCGGTGCCACACCCGCGCCCAGCGTCACGCCGAAGCCGCTCCCGACTAGCACTCCGACAACAAAAAAGTAGTTCTGATGTACACAAGGCGCGGTATTTATTCGACAGCGGTATTCGCGCTCGTTTACTTAGCCCAGATAATGATTATTGATGAAGTTCATCTGCCTTTCGGAGGATTCTCGGTGTTCTTAATCTTCACTCTCTGCTGGGCTGCTTTGAGCACTCCGGAAGTCGGTGCGATTGTGGGATTCTTCGCAGGGCTCTGTATGGATTTCGCGCCAACATCCAACGGACCAATTGGACAATGGGCGTTAATTCTGGCGGCTCTTGGATTCACGATTGCCTTCCTTCGTTATGGGGATGACAGCCTTAGAAGCGATCCATTGAGCCTTGTAGTCTTTGTTGCTGCCGCAGTGGTCGTCGCTCTCACTGTGTACATTGTTCTTGATGCAGTGCTCGGAAATGAAGTTGGTCGCCTGTCGCAACTCTTTCGTACCGTCGCAGGCAATGGATTATGGACTCTTGCCATCGCTCCGTTTATTCTGCCGATCGCCTCAAGACTCCATCGTGGGATATTTGAGACTCGGGAGTTTCAATGAACGAGCGTTCACGACTGAGTCTGATCGTCACGCAAACATTGATCATTTCCCTAATGCTCGCCTTGCTTGGGCGCCTCTTCTTCCTACAGATTGGTTCCGGATCTACCTACCGTGATGCGGCCCTGAGCATTCAGAGTCGAGATATCGTCACTCCCGCTACCAGGGGTCTGATCGTGGATTCGTCGGGTGTGCCTCTTGCCCTCAACCGGGTTGGTCTGGCGGTGACGGCTGATCGAAGCATTCTGGATAAGCAGAAGGATAAAGGCGTCGCCGTACTTAAAAAGACGGCGAACCTTCTTGGACTGAAGTACGCCGATGTCTATCTCTATACTCGGCTATGTGGGGAATTGCCAAAGACGGTTCAAGCCGGCTGTTGGACTGGTACTCGATATCAGCCGATACCGATAACAAAGGATGCCGATCCATCGAAAGCCCTCCAAATTGTCGAGAGAGCGGATCTGTATCCCGGCATCGATTCAATGCCGATCGCAGTAAGGAATTATCCGGGGATCGACGGCGTAAATGCGGCACACCTCTTAGGTTATGTCGGGCCCCTTACCCAGGATGACCTGAATTCTGCAAGTGGCGCGCATCTTTATCGGAGTGAATCCATTGGAAAAGCCGGCCTCGAGTATCAATACGACTCCTACCTGCGAGGCAAACCTGGCATTCGAACGGTAATCGTGGATCGGCAAGAAGCGGTCACAAGGCAATCACAGAACATCAAGCCAGTTCCTGGAAATCACCTAGTGACAAGTCTGGATGCTCGCCTTCAGGCATCGGCTGAGAAGGCGTTAGCCGATGCCGTCATAAGAGCCAGAGCAGCCGGGAATGCCGCGGATGGCGGGGCCGCCGTGGTGCTTGACGTGAAGACCGGGCGCGTATTGGCTCTTGCCTCCTACCCATCTTACGATCCAAATATTTGGGAGAAGGGCCTGACAGTAAAACAGGCAAGTGATTTGTTCAGTGAAACTAACGGTGTTCCTGCACTTGATCGCGCTCTGCAAGGACTTTATGCCCCTGCATCTACCTTCAAAGCAGTCTCACTTGTAGCCGCAGCAAATGCTGGATACAACTTGAACGCGACGTACAGCTGTCCTGCCAGCGTTCAAGTAGGTACCACCCTCTTTCACAACTTCGAGAGCAGGGCGCAAGGCACAATCACCATGCGCGATGCACTCGCGATTTCATGTGACACGATTTGGTATC
Organism: Actinomycetes bacterium; assembly: GCA_025355765.1. Lineage (GTDB taxonomy): Bacteria > Actinomycetota > Actinomycetes > Nanopelagicales > Nanopelagicaceae > QYPT01. Next base: position 10,649 of record JANXZB010000106.1, on the reverse strand, counting down.
GAATTGCCTTTGATGAGTGGCTCAAGGACGGCGGGCTCTCTCCCAAGAAGAACGCCCATGACTATTTCTTCTCGGCAGCACGTGGATTCCAAATCGGTAAAAAGACAGGCATTGATATTCCCGCTGAATCAAGCGGCCGTCTAGCCGACCGAGCTTGGCGATTAGCGTGGTACATACAGAACAAGGATTACTTCTGCAATTACAAGACGCGCGCCCCAAAGAGCCAGCAGACTACTTTTCTTCTGGCACTTGCAAAAGAGAATTGTGTCGACGGTGACAAGATTCGTGGCGGCGACGCTGTCAACTTCTCAATCGGCCAGGGCGACACGGTTATAACCCCGCTTAAACTTGCCCAGATGTATGCGGCCGTTGCAAACGGCGGAAGGATCTGGCAGCCCACAATCGGTGAAGCCATCGAGACTACCGAAGGAAAGGTCCTCGCGAGATTTGCCCCAAAGGTGTTGGGAAAACTACCCGCTAAGAAATCCACTTTGACGTTCTTGCAAGGCGCTCTCAGGCAAGTTGTTATAAGTGGAACAGCGTCGGCGACATTTAGCGGGTTTCCCGTTGCGGTTAGTGGCAAAACCGGAACTGCGGAAGTATTCGGCCTCAACAAGAACGGAACTAAGAAGGGAAATACCTCATGGTTCGCCTCCTTCGGGCCGAGTGATAATCCTCGATACGCAGTCGTAATGATGGTGAGCCAAGGCGGGTTTGGTGCAGATATCAGCGCAGTAGGCGTTCGACATATTTACGAAACTCTCTTTGGCATCGTTGCCTCTAAAGTAGTTCCGGGCAAGGCTTTATTCCCATCGGGTCCGCCGACGGTTTTGCCCCGAATTTCCCCGACTATGAAGGTGACAAAAACCCCATGAGCCGGAATCACTTTATTAGGAGCCGACGAAGGCGCGGCTCTCTGATGCGAGGCTTTGACCCGATTCTTTCCACTGCAGTTGTGGGGTTGCTGATAATGGGCACGCTTCTGGTTTACTCAGCCACGCGATCTTGGTATGCATCGGCCGGACTCGACCCCCAGTATTACCTCAAACGCCACGTCATTAACATTGCGATTGGAATCGTGCTCGCTCTGGGAACCACCGTCATTGATTATCGATTGCTGCGGGCATACACCCCTGTTATCTGGGCCGCTGGGGTCCTCGGGCTCGTAGCCGTTCTCATCCCAGGTATTGGAAAATCAATCAACGGTCACCAAGCATGGATTTCCCTCCCTGGAGGATTTCAATTGCAACCCGTTGAGCTGGCGAAAATCTCGATCATTGTGGGGATGTCTCTCCTGCTTTCCGAGCGGATACACGACGGCGTCGAACCGACTCATCGCGATGTGATTCTGGCGTTGTTCATCGCGGCCATTCCGATTCTGCTCATTTTGCTTCAACCAGACATGGGAACGGTGATGATCATTGGCGCCTCCGTGGTAATGATTATCGCGGTATCAGGTGCGCCATCTCGATGGGTGGTTGGCCTTCTCATTGTCGCGATTCTTGGCGGATTTACCGCGGTGAAAGTCGGTGTCGTAAAAGAATATCAACTCAAGAGATTGCAGTCGTTTGTTAATCCATCTGCTGATCCACAACAGAGTGGATACCAGTTACGTCAATCTCGCATCACCGTCGGCTCGGGTGGCTTAACGGGCAAAGGATTATTCAAGGGCCCTCAGACGAACGGGCGCTTTGTCCCCGAACAACAAACCGACTTCATTTTTACGGTGGCAGGGGAGGAACTCGGATTCCTCGGTAGTTCTCTTATGTTGATTTTGTTCCTCGTTATTTTTCTTAGGGGGATTAGAATTGCCCGAAGATCGCAAGACTTGTTTGGGCGGCTGGTATGTATTGGCGTCGTCGCATGGTTTGCCTTGCAGGCCTTTGAGAATATCGGGATGACAATGGGGGTAATGCCCTTACTAGGAGTGCCTCTTCCCTTCGTCTCCTACGGCGGTTCGAGCATGTTCGCCAACCTCATGGGGATCGGACTCCTTCAGAACGTGCACGCGCGCCAGAGGGGCTAAAAGGGCTCGAACCTGGCTAATTCGGCGGTTATTGGGATTTGAGGCCTGGGTCTGCCATACTTAGGCCAAAGTTCAGCGCGGCTCGCGATTTCATCGCGGTTATTGTCCCTTAAGGCATAGCAAGTGCGAACTCAACAAAGATTTGCTCGGTCATCCGAGCCAGAGCGCGTTTTTTACAGAACGCATAGAGGATTTGGTGCTATGGCTATTGAGCCAAAAACGCCGCGCAAGCGTGCGGCTAAGAAAGTAACGGAAAGTTCACCTGAAACCGGTGAAGTCACCACAAAGAAAAGCCCTTCCAAGAAGAGCGCCCCAGCCATTCCCGTGCCTATTTTTCAGGCAGCCTCCGTCACCGATGTGAAGCCAGCCCGGGCACCGCGCGTGAAAGCTGCCGTTGCAGAAGTTGGGCAGACCCCGGTTGCTTCGGTTAAGAAAAGCACTTCCCGTAAGAAAGTGCCCACCGAAATTGTTGCCGAAGCCGTAGCAGAGGCCCCAAGTGGAGATTCTGACAGTCGCGGGCGCCGTCGCAGGCGTGGTGGCCGTGGTCGCCGTCGTCCTTCCGAGCACGAGGGAGAGCACATTGAGGGCGCAGACATCGGAGATGGGGATGATGACGGAAAGGCTGCAACCCACCGTCGCCGTCGCCGTCGCTCAAGTGCCGATGGAGTAACTCCTGGTGAGACCGTTGAGGAAGATGGCGTAGTCACAGTTGTAAAGGTGCGCGAGGCCCGTGAGCCCCGCGAACGTCCCGCCCGAGGAGATGCCAGAAGGCCGGCTCGCCGCACACGTGAGCCACGTTCTGAGTACCGCGAGCAGTACCGCAAGCGCGGCACCATTATCACCGAGGGTGAATTCCTTGCCCGTCGTGAGAATGTCGATCGCGAGATGCTGGTCCGCCAAATTGGAGATCGCACACAGATTTGTGTCATCGAAGACAAGGTGATGGTCGAGCACTACGTCAACCGTCACACCAACGTCTCATATGTCGGCAACGTTTACCTGGGTCGCGTTCAGAACGTGCTTCCCAGCATGGAAGCAGCCTTCGTTGATATCGGAAAAGGCCGCAACGCAGTTCTTTATGCAGCCGAAGTTAACTGGGATGCCGCCGGAATTTCTGATTCACAACCGCGCAAGATTGAAATGGTTTTGAAAACTGGTCAGCCCGTACTGGTGCAAGTCACCAAGGACCCGATCGGACAGAAAGGCGCTCGCCTGACAAGTCAGATCTCATTGCCAGGGCGTTATCTCGTCTACGTTCCTGGTGGGGGAATGAGCGGTATCAGCCGTCGACTTCCTGAACCAGAGCGCGCCCGATTGAAGGCAATTCTCAAGGCCCTGGTTCCAGATGAGGCTGGCGTCATTGTTCGTACCGCCGCTGAAGGTGCAAGCGATGCCGAGATCGAGGCAGATGTTGCGCGATTGAAGACCCAATGGGAAGACATCGTCGCAAAATCTGAAAACCCCAATTTCCACGCGCCAGCACTGCTGTATTCAGAGCCTGATCTAGCAGTTCGCGTTATCCGCGATATCTTCAATGAGGATTTCCGCAAGCTCACCATTCAAGGAAATGAAGCATGGGAAGAGATTCACAATTATTTGGGATTCATCGCACCAGAACTCACGTCCAAAATTGAGAAGTTCACCGGTCCTGGAGATCTCTTCTCGAACTACCGAGTGGACGAGCAATTGTCGAAAGCATTTGATCGCAAGGTCTATTTGCCCTCCGGTGGCTCACTTGTTATTGACCGCACCGAGGCCATGATCGTCATCGACGTTAACACCGGCAAGTTCATCGGCAAGGGCGGAAACCTCGAGGAGACAGTTACCAAGAACAACTTGGAAGCCGCAGAAGAGATTGCTCGTCAACTTCGCCTGCGCGACTTGGGCGGAATTATCGTCATCGACTTCATCGACATGATTCTCGAATCTAACCGCGAACAAGTTCTGCGTCGATTGGTTGAATGCCTCGGTCGAGATCGCACCAAACACCAGGTTGCAGAAGTTACATCCCTTGGACTTGTTCAGATGACTCGAAAGCGCGTTGGCCAGGGCCTCATCGAAGCCTTTTCGACAATGTGTGAGAGTTGTGGCGGCCGTGGAATTCACATCCATACCGATCCTGTGAAACCAAAGCCTTCTATGCCTTTTGATGAAATCATGAAGCCACAAGAGGCGATCGAGCACGATCTGGACGAAGAAGTCATTCCGAGCGATCTAGTTCCACTGGAAATAGTCGATGCCATCGAACACGAGATCGAAATTATGGAAACCGATATCGGCGAGGATTACACCCCTGCCGAGGAAATCGTGGCCACGGCCGTTATTGCCCCAGTACCTGCCAGGGGGCGTCGTCATCGGCGCGCCGCCAGCAGTGGGGTGATCACGCCGGGAGCCTAGAAAATGGGCCTAAAACGGGGCTCAGTTTGACCCAGAGGGTCTAACTTCCGTACCCTTAGGCCCTGCTTGGTGGAGATTTTCGTGCCTATAAGCTTTGTTAAAGAACTGGAGTCGTTACGTGTACGCAATTGTGAAGGCGGGTGGCCGCCAAGAGAAGGTCACCGTCGGAGACACCGTCACCGTCGATCGTATCGACGCTAAGGCCGGTTCAACCGTAACTTTTCCAGCACTCCTCGTCGTTGACGGCGCAACCGTCACCCACGATGCCAAGGTCCTCTCAGGCGTGAAAGTAACCGCTGAGGTAATTGATGAGACCAAGGGTGAGAAGATCCACATTCTTCGCTACAAGAACAAGACCGGCTATCGCCGTCGTCAAGGTCACCGTTCCAAGAACACCCGTGTTCTTATCACCGCCATCAATGGCATGAACTAAGGAGTTGAGAGATGGCAAGTAAAAAAGGTGTCTCCTCGACACGAAACGGTCGCGATTCAAATGCGCAGTACCTCGGAATTAAGCGCTTCGGCGGACAGGTAGTCAAGAACGGCGAGATCCTCGTGCGTCAACGTGGCACCCACTTCCACCCAGGCGCAAACGTAGGACGCGGTAAAGATGACACTCTCTTCGCCATGGCTGCCGGCGCAGTCGAATTCGGTCGCGCTCGCGGTCGTCGCGTTGTAAATGTGGTTCCCGTCGCCTAGATCTCGGTTCTCATAAATGAGCGGGCCGTGAATGCGGGCCCGCTCTTTTATTTTTACAAACTATTCTTAGTAGACCAAAGGGGGCGGCAATGACAACATTCGTTGATCGCGTGACCCTCTTCGCCATGGCTGGCAAAGGCGGGGACGGCTGCGTCTCGGTTCACCGCGAGAAGTTCAAGCCTCTTGGCGGACCAGATGGCGGTAACGGCGGACGTGGCGGCGATATCAAGTTAGTCGTCGATCCCAACGTCACCACCCTTCTGGATTACCACCACTCACCACACCGCAAGGCGACCTCGGGACGTGCCGGATATGGCGATCGCAAAGATGGACCCTCAGGGGATGACTTGGTTCTCAAAGTTCCAAACGGCACTGTTGTCTTCGATAAAGACGGAAACCAGATCGCCGACCTCGTTGGTAACGGCACCGTATTTATTGCGGCCCAAGGGGGACATGGCGGGCTCGGAAACTTGGCCCTGGCTTCCTCCAAACGACGCGCCCCTGGCTTTGCCCTTCTGGGTGAGCCCGGCGAAGAGCGCACTCTTATTCTCGAACTCAAAAGCGTTGCAGATATCGCACTCGTTGGGTATCCCAGCGCCGGCAAGTCATCCCTTATTGCGGCGATCTCAGCAGCGCGTCCCAAAATCGCTGACTATCCATTCACAACACTGATCCCAAACCTTGGCGTTGTCCAAGCAGGGGAGACTCGTTTTACAGTGGCCGATGTTCCTGGGTTAATTCCCGGAGCCAGTCAGGGCAAAGGTCTTGGCCTTGAGTTCTTGCGCCATGTCGAACGTTGCGTTGCCCTTGTGCATGTTCTTGACTGCGCCACCCTGGAAACTCATCGCAACCCACTTGCAGATCTTGAAATTATTGAAGACGAACTTGCGCAATATGGTGGGCTGGAAGATCGCCCACGACTTATCGCGTTGAACAAGATCGATTTACCAGACGGCGCAGCAATGGCTGATATGGTTGCCCAATCCTTACGCGACCGCGGTTACGAGGTTTATCCGGTCTCAGCCGCGTCGCGTGTGGGCCTTCCCGATTTAACCTATGCGATGGCCCGCATCATTCAAAAATCGCGTGCAGCAATGGCCGTTGAAGAGCGCACACGAATTGTGCTTCGCCCTGTTGCCGTTGATGATTCTGGATTCACCGTCAGCGCAAACAAAGACGGCTCATTCAATATTTCAGGGCCAAAGATCATGCGCTGGGTTCGCCAGACCAACTTCAAAAATGCTGAGGCAATTGGTTATTTGGCTGACCGCATGGCGCAATTGGGGGTTGAAAAGGAACTCTTCAAACAGGGCGCAGTTGCCGGAAATGAAGTTCGAGTCGGGGTTGGCGACGATGCAGTCATCTTCGACTGGGAGCCAACGATTGAATCTGGCGCCGAACTCCTTGGCGCACGGGGCGAGGACGTCCGGTTTGATTCAATCTGGCGTGGTCCTGAAAAAGCTCGCGATCAACTCAGCACAGAGGAACTTGCACGCCAGTGGGAATTCACCGTTATCGACCCACGAACCCCTGCGTTGGTTGAAGAACTCAAGATGGACGCAGAGGATGTGGCAGAGGACGCGGTTTATTCCGAGGATTCTCAATGAGCCGATCGAAGGTCGCATCAGGAAAAAGAATTGTTATTAAAGTCGGCTCGTCGTCCTTAACGGGAAAAGCAGGTTCTGAACTTGATCCATCAGCCGTTGATCGACTTGTTGATGTCGTTGTTGCCGCACGCGCACGAGGAGCGGAAGTTACAGTCGTTTCATCCGGTGCCATTGCCGCAGGAATCGCACCTCTTGGATTGAAGTCGCGTCCCAAGGATCTTGCGACTCAGCAGGCTGCGGCTTCGGTTGGCCAGGGCTTGCTCATACATCGCTACACCGAGAGTTTCGCCCGATATGGCGTTGTTGCCTCGCAAATCCTCCTTACGACACAGGACGTTATCCATCGAACTCATTACAAGAACGCGCAACGCGCTCTGTATCGCCTGCTCGCGCTTGGCGTCGTCCCCATCATCAACGAGAACGACACGGTCGGAACGCAGGAAATTCGCTTCGGCGATAACGATCGCCTGGCAGCCCTTGTCGCCCTTGTCATTGGCGCTGACTTGTTGGTTCTGGTCTCTGACATAGACGCGCTCTACGACGCACTCCCAACTCTGAGCGGTGCCAAGAGAATTAGCGAAGTGCAATCTGTGGCTTCCATCGATGAAACAACACTGGGTGGCGCCGGTTCCTCAGGTGTCGGCAGTGGTGGGATGGTCACCAAAGTCGAAGCCGCGCGCATCTCAACTAGTGCGGGAATTCCTATGCTGCTCACCTCCCTTGAAAACGCGGGCGCGGCAATACTTGGTGAAGACTTCGGAACCTACTTCCATGCCCAACCTTCCAAGACAAATTCGAGACTTCTCTGGCTTGCCCACGCGTCAACACCACACGGTCGATTGGTTGTCGATGACGGTGCGGTTAAAGCTCTGAAAGAGCGCGGAGTATCACTTCTTCCAGCCGGAGTAACAGCGGTCGAAGGTGAATTCAGTGCAGGCGACGCTGTTGAGATCGCATCGCAGCAAGGCCTTGTCATTGCACGAGGATTGGTCGCTTTCGATTCTACTGAAATACCTCAGATGCTCGGTCGATCCACAAAGGAATTGGCACAAGCATTGGGCCCAGAATATGAGCGCGAACTCATTCATAGAGATGACTTAGTTCTTCTGTGATTCTCAAGGTGTGCTCGCACTCGCTTTTCCGCTACGCCCGAAAGACCCTGCTAATTACACTGTAAATACAGGCAAGGTTGCTTTGAGGAGTAGCCATGGAAAGTACTCGTCGTCGCCAGTTCTCGATTTTCGGTCTCGTGTTCATTCTTATCGGACTTAGTGGGATCAATATTTCAGGTGCAGTACCTACTAAATACAACATTCCTGCTGCACCTACGGATGTTCATGCCGTGGGTGGAGTAGAAAGGGCGACCCTGACGTGGAAAGCGCCATACTCCAATGGTGGGATGAATATAACCGCTTACAAGGTCACTTACTACCCAGGTGCGAAAGTTCATATGTGCAATTCGGCAGCGCTGCGGTGCATAGTCGATATTCCAAATCCGGATAAACCAAGCAGCAAGCCGCCATCAGTTTGGTATATGTTCACCGTTGCCGCAGTCAATTCTGTTGGAACTGGACCTGTTTCCATGGTTGGTCATGCGCGAGTGCTGGTCAAATTCCGTGCGTCTATTTATATTGCGCCGAAATATGGAACATCGACCCCTACTCCAACACCTACCCCAACGCCTTCAATTAATACGATTCCTGCGCCGACTCCCGTTAGTTCTCCAACATTTGCTCCTGCGTACGTGACCAATGCTTTTGACGGTACTTATACCGGCAATGCAACAGTGACCACAAAATCTGCGCTTTCGACCACCGGCATCACGACTACGATTCCCACTTCATTTGTCGTTTACGCAGGACGTGGTTCGGGGCGGGCATCGAACTGGTCTGTCGACGGTTATATCACGGACTCGGCAGGTAAGGCCGAGGTCACTGTGGCAGATTCGCTCTACGGTTCGTTAACGTTCGTGGTCTCATTTACGCAAGATCCGATAACTAAAGAAATGAATGGAACCGGCAAGGGAATAAAGACGTTTGCAGTTCCTGGTTACGGCAATGTGAGCGTTGAATTCATCTTCAGCGTTTCTGACAAAAAGTAGATTTAGCGCTTCGACTGCGCTATATCCCTCAACACATTTGCGGTCAGCACTTCGTGATTTCCACTATCGGTTGGCTCATCGCTCAATTTAACGATCGCAACGTGAGTGCTCGGGTTCATGAAGACGTACTGTCCGTGCAATCCGAGCAACATCATGGTGTTGGGGAATGGGTGCCAGATTTGTGCGCTGTACCCCCAACCATGGTCGAGAGTTGTCATGGGTTGCTCTAGGCGAGCCATCCAATTCGCATCGATGATATTGGCCCCGCCGACTTTGGCTGCTCCGTTATCGAGAATGAGGGCTCCGATCCGTGCCCAATCTCTTGCGGTCGCGTTGAAGCAGCAGAAGGTTTTCTCTAGCCCGCCGACATGATCGACATTCCAGAAAGCACTGTCTTGTGCGCCAACTAGTTGCCAGACATGTTTGCTGAAGTAATCCGAAACCGACGAGCCGGTCACTTTCTTGATGATGAATCCGAGCATCTGGGTGTCAACGCTCCTGTACTCAGATTTTGTACCCGGATCCCAACTCATCTTTCGGTTGTGTTCCATGAAGAAATTCAAGTCGGTGGTGGCATACATCTGCGCAATGGCAACGCCCCAACCGGACGGACCAGTCGGGTAGTTGTCGCTCACGCCGACTCCTGCTTGCATGTCCAGCAGGCTTTTGACTGTGACTTTGTCGAAGCTTCCGCCCGTTTTCCACTGAGGGAAGTATTTGACGAAAGTGTCTGATTCTTTGATCTTCCCATCGGCAATAAGTTGGCCGATCATGATCGAGGTTAGCGTTTTAGCCATCGAGTACGAAGGAAGCTTCGTACTTGCGTTGGTGGATTTGTTGTACCACTCATATGTAATGACACCATCGCGCAAGATGAGAAATGCATTGGTTGAAGTTTTAGATAGGAATTCGCTAAATGGAATTTGCGTACCGCCCCAATTTACGGCCGTCGGCACAGTTCCTTTGCGAGTTGTCCATGGCACGGGGGTGGCGGCCGCTTCGACCACGTGGAAGGGCATCAACGTCGGAGTCTTTGACGCTGGCGCCAGACCTAACCGAATCGCCGCGATCGGCTCTGGGTAATGGATAATGCGAGTCGCACTGAAGAGAAGTATGTATACGGCGAAGAGGCCGATCAGCAGGTTGCGAATGAAGCGATATAAGGTGCGCACCGCTAAATACTAAGCCCCGATAGGCTTGTCCTCATGGATGCCAAAGAACTAGTCGAGCAACTGGCCGAACGTGCCCGCCTCGCCGCACGCACGCTTTCTTCGGCTTCGGGATTGGAACGCGAGGCAGCACTTCTCGCAATTTCTGATGAGATTGAGAACCGAATTCCTGAAATTTTGAATGCAAATAAGGAGGATATGGCCCGCGGAGTTTCGGAGGGAATGTCGTCGCAACTGCTTGATCGTCTGCTTCTAACGCACGAACGAGTCCTTGACATTGCAAAAGGTGCCCGCCAAGTTGCCAACCTCGCCGATCCTCTCGGCGTCACCCTCCGCGAATCCACTCTTCCCAATGGCCTTCACCTGAAGCAGATCACTGTGCCATTTGGGGTGGTCGGCATGGTTTACGAAGCACGACCAAATGTCACAGTTGATGCCGCAGTCATTCTCCTGATGTCCGGAAATGCCGCGCTCTTGCGCGGATCATCCACCGCCGCATCAAGCAATGAAGTGCTTGTGAAGGTAATGCGTGATGCACTTGCGCGAACGGTCATATCTCCAGATGTCATCCAATTAGTTCCCTCATATGATCGTGAAACCGTTCACGCCCTACTTCATGCGCGCGGAAAAATTGACTTGGTAATTCCACG
>JANXZB010000067.1 GCA_025355765.1 Actinomycetes bacterium | reverse complement strand
GAATACGGTTTCACGAATAGATGCAAGTAACTGATCGCCTGCAGCGAAAACCCCCCGCCAATCACAATAAGCGAAGGGTTGTGAAAGTTTACAAGCGTGGCAAGGATTTTTCCGACTTGTCGATCTGCACCCGTGATGGCGTCAACGCACCATTTGTCGCCACTCTTGGCTCCATCGATTACATCGCGAGCGCCGACGGTTTTATTACTTTTTAGCCGATCGCTAAGAAATTTGCTTGCGCCTTTTTCCGCGGCGTCAACGGCATCTCGTCCAAGGGCAAGTCCACCGGCCATCGCTTCAAGACAGCCAACATTTCCACAGCGACAGACGATGTCAGTTGCTTCACTGACTGCGATGTGTCCGATGTCACCTGCACAACCTTGAGCACCGCGATGCAGATGGCCGTGAGTGAGCATTCCTGCCCCGATGCCACTACCCATTTTGATGTAAATCAATTCGTTGTATTTCTTGTCGTGATTTTTTGCTACTTCACCAAGTGCCACAAGATTCACATCATTGTCAACCCAAACCGGTACGTTATATTTTTCTGAAAGTCGTTGACGGACGGGATAGCGATCCCAACCAGGCATAATTGGTGGTGACATTGGAATTCCGGTCGCAAATTCCACTGGACCGGGGAGCCCAATACCAATTCCCCAAATATTCTTTTTGGTTTTTGCGATAATGTCGTCAAATGCCTTTTCAACTTCAAGAAGGACTCTTTCAGGGCCTAGGCCAATATCGCTTTCCAATTCGATGATTTCGGTTAGATCTCCGCGTAAGTCTGAAATAGCTATGCTCATCCCGCTTGCACCTATTTCGGCAATGTCTTGACCCAGGCAAAGAAAGATTGGCGCCCGGATGCGAACATTTCGAGCGTTCGTTTCGAAGTTCGGACTGCGAAGAATTTCAATTCACTTTGTTCTTTGAAGACAGATTCCAACTGGAAGATCATCTTGTACTCGGTCAGCTCTAAAACTGAACTCGTGGCCGACCTAGATGTATTTAGTAAGAAGAATACCGAACTTCCGGTAATTCGCTACGAAGTGGTTAAGAAACTCGCGAATAATTCGGAATCTTATACGAGTTTGACGAGTGCTGACATGAAGAAGCAAGGAGGATGGAGTTTCTACGTCTACTCTCGACCTGAATTTGCGGTAAGCGAAGCAAAGGGGCCGGCAAACTTATTCCTTACTTGGAAAATGTCCATGAGCCAAGTGATTCAAAAGTTCATCGATCGGACTAGAACGGAGAAGATCACGGGAATGGGATACAACATTTACTTCGGGAAGGCCTCATTGAAAACGAAGACTCCATACGCCTATATCTATTGGGAAAATGGCGCTAGGAAGACGGCTTTCTATGTTGAGCCAGTCACGCTCACGTCATATGACTATAAGTACTAGGAGACTACTTAATCCGTAGCGAGTTTGTTACAACAAAAAGGCTTGAAAAAGCCATTGCTCCGGCTGCATACATAGGTCGCAAAGCCCCCATTGCAGCAACGGGGATGCCGATGACGTTGTAGAGAAATGCCCAGGCGAGGTTGCCTCGGATGATTTTCAACGTCTTGGACGAAAGATTCAGAGCATCGACAACGCTGCCTAAATCACGGCGCATCACAACAATGTCTGCCGTTGCCATTGCCGTGTCGGTGCCTGTGCCCATCGCGATGCTGAGATCGGCACTGGCAAGGGCGGCGGCGTCGTTGACCCCGTCACCGATCATGAGGACTCGATGGCCCTTTGCCTGCAGTGCCTTAACTTTTTCAACTTTGTCCTTCGGCAACGCCCCTGAAATCACATGGTCTGCCGAGATGCCAACTTCCTTTGCAACCGAGAGTGCTACTTGAGAGCTATCACCGGTTACCAACCAGGGATCGATGCCGTGCTCTCTTAGCTCGGCGATTGTCTTTTTGGCATCAGCTTTGATTTCATCCCCGACAGCGAACATCGCAATGGCTACCCCGTCCCACGCAAGGACGGAGACGGTGAGCCCCTTCTCTTGTGCCACGAATATCTCGTGCGTGAGTTCTTGGTGGAAAGGTGTCGTTGCATGCGCAATGGCTACTGGCGAACCAATGAGCACGACGGGGGATTTCATTCCGAGATTAACCCGACCTGCTGAACCCGAACCAGGGGTACTAGAAAATTCGGTAACGGCGGTGGGAGAGATGCCCTTTGAAGAAATGTATGTGGCGATGGAGGTCGCGACGGGGTGATCGCTCTGCAGTTCTATTGATAGAGCTGAAGAGAGGATAGATTCGGCGTTGAGCAGTTCTTTGAAATCTGGCCCTAGAGCATCCCCAGCCGAAATCACGACGGCGGCATTGGAGAGGGACATCGTGGCGTTGGTAAGGGTCCCCGTCTTATCCAGAATGACAGAGTCGATCTTGCCAGCGACTTCCAGGACCCTTGGCTCTCGAATGACAATTCCGCGTTGTGCCCCGCGCCCGGAGGCCACGAGAAGCGCGACAGGTGTGGCCAGCCCCAATGCGCACGGACAGGCAATGACAAGAACGGCGATAGCCGATGAAATCGATTGAGTGAGGGAGTGGTCGGTGTAGTACCAACCGATGAAGGTTCCAATTGCCAGAAGGGTGACAACGGGAACGAAAATGGCGCTGATGCGATCGGCCAGCCGTTGAATCGGTGCCTTCGTCCCCTGGGCGGATACAACCATGGCGGTGATTCGCGCAAGTTCGGTATCTGAGCCAACGCGGGTTGCCCGAATTTCGAGGCGGCCATTTTTGTTGAGCGAGGAACCGATGACGAGCGCGCCAGGATTCACGTCGATCGGTTTGGATTCTCCAGTGAGAAGAGAGTTGTCGACTGCGCTTTCACCAGAAATCACAACACCGTCTGTGGCAATTCTCTCGCCAGGCTTTGCCACGAAATGATCGCCGACATCTAGGTGGTCGATGGGAATCTGCACGAGTTCGCCCTCACGTATGACGGTGACTTCTTTGCTACCAAGAGCAAGGAGAGTCGAAAGAGCGCTGCTTGCCCGTCTTTTTGCGCGCGATTCGAGGAAGCGGCCGGCTACGACAAAGGTGATGATGGTCGCGGAAACTTCTGCATATACCTCACCATTGCCAGTGGTATTTGCGTAGATGGACCAGCCAAATGCTGTCAGCGAACCGAGTGTGATGAGGGTGTCCATGGTGGGATGCAGGACGTTGCGAATTCCGGCACGGTAGATAGGCCAGGCAACAATCAGAACCACTGGTGCGCTAAGGCCGATGACTAGCCATGCCGTTGGCGAGTACTTTGGGTAATACAAATTGAAATTTTCAAGTTGTCCGTTGATCCAGCGATCAATTGCCGGATGCCAACTCACTGTCATCGATATAGCCAGTACTGGCGCTGTGAACAACAGTGCAAAAAAGAGTGCAGTGGCAGATTTCTTACTATGCAATGCGACCTGGCTTGGATCGGCCACCTTTGTTGCGGAGTAGCCGGCTGATTTGATGGCACTAATCAATTGTTTTGGGTTCATCTCGGCAGGTGCCATGACGTGGGCAGTTTCTGAGGCGAAGTTAACGGTCGCGCTTACCCCAGGAATCGAATTGAGGGTTCGCTCAATCGTTGCCACGCACGAAGAACAGGTCATCCCGCCGACGCTGAGTGTTATCGGCTCGAGAGCGGTTTTGAATGCCGGCGCTGGCACGTTCTTCGCGATATTAGTGGTCTGTGTCATTGAGTTGCTTCACCACCTGGTCAAGAAGGATGCCGTTGGTGGAAAGGCCGCTACCGTGATGTGGTCCGGGTTCGCCGGTAATTGATGTGAAAGAGCCACCTGCTTCGCGAACGATGATGTCCAAGGCCGCCATGTCCCACACGGCCAGTACTGGTTCGACTGCAATGTCTGCCGACCCCTCTGCCACAAGCATGTGCGACCAGAAATCTCCGAACCCGCGGGATCTCCAACTCTGATCGATCAGAGACATGAATGCCTCTCGTCGATGACCAAAACCGTGGAAGTCCGAATATGTCACTGATGCATCTTTAATTTCCGAAACTTTGGAAACGGCGATTTTTCGCGGGGTGCCGTCATTAAAGGAGACGAACGCGCCATGTCCTTTCGAAGCGTGCCAACGGCGAGTAACGGCCGGCGCACTCACCACTCCAACGATGACTTCTCCGTCTTGCACTAGTGCGATCAGCGTTGACCACGTTGGAACCGCGCGCATGAAGTTCTTTGTGCCATCAATTGGATCAAGTACCCAGTAGCGCGAGCCCAAGTTTTCCGACTCGCCGAATTCTTCGCCGAGGACGCCATCATCTGGTCGTTCCTTCATAAGAATGGCCCGGATCGCCGATTCGGTTGCCTTGTCGGCATCGGTGACGGGGGTGTTGTCGGGCTTTGTCGTGATAACCAAATCCAGTGATTGGTAGCGCGATTGCGTGATGAGATCGGCCGCGTCAGCGATCTTTAATGCCAGGGCCAGATCCTCTGCGAGTGAAAATGTTTGAGTAGACATCTGTCGTAGCCTAGTCCAGCTTGATATCTAGCAGGTTTCTCAAAGATTGAACTCGGGCGGCCCGCTCGGGATCTACGACACCATTGGGAGCTGCCCACTGAGTAAGGGCGCAGCTCTCCTCAGAATGTGAGCAGTTCGGCATGCAATTGGTTGCCGCCTCGGCCAGGTCGCTGAAGGAGGCGATGATTCTGTCGGGGTCGATGTGAGCTAGTCCAAAGGCCCGAATGCCAGGTGTATCGATGACCCACCCGTCGCTGGATTTCAAATGCGAGGAGAGAGGGATGGCGATTGCACTCGAGGAAGTGTGTCGGCCACGTCCTGTCACTTCATTTACTTCGCCGATGACGCGTTCTGCATGGGGGAGAAGGGCGTTGATGAGTGTGGATTTTCCGACGCCAGAGTGCCCCACGAGGACCGACGTCTTGCCGTGCAGCATTTCGCGAATCGGAGCGAGGTCTGCGCCTTTGGCAGTTGTTAGGACTTTCACATTGAGGGTTTCGTACTCGTGCAGGAATGTGGGCTCCGGACCAAGGTCAATTTTCGTAACCAGAATTACGGGAGTGATTCCCTCGTGGAAGGCACTTACAAGAAAACGATCAATGAGTCCCCGTCTTGGTTCTGGGTTAGTTGCCGCGACTACGATAACTAGTTGATCGATGTTGGCAACGATGATTCGTTCCACCTTCGCGATGTCATCGACGGTGCGGCTAAGGGAATTTTTCCGCTCCTTGACCGTGACGATCCGAGCCAACGATCCGATAGTGCCAGAGGTGTCGCCAACGATTCCGACGCGGTCTCCGACGACGACAGATTTTGGACCCAATTCTCGGGCCTTCATCGCGGTGACGATCACTCCGTCATCGGTAATACAAGTCGTTCTTCCCCGATCAACGGTCGTAACAAAGGCATCTACGGCGTTGGAATGCGAAGGTCTGTCTTTGCTTCTTGGACGGGTACTACGACTCGGTCGAATTCTGACATCTGACTCGTCAAATTTTCGCGCCATAGATTCTGTCTTTATCCAATCAGGCTTGACCAGAGCCCGGGAAAATCGGGCAAGGTTTTAGTTGTGGTTGAGACATTTTCGATTTCCACGCCCGGCACGACCAGGCCAATAACTGCCCCTGCCATCGCCAGTCGGTGATCCTCATATGTATGAAAGATACCCCCGTGCAGAGGTGCTGGGGTTATGTGAATGGAAGTTTCTTCCTCTCTCACATTGCCACCAAAGGCGTTGATCTCGCGGGTTAGTGCTGCCAAGCGATCAGTCTCGTGAAGACGCAAGTGGCCGATGCCTCGCAAGGACGATGGCGAATCGGCAAGGGCTGCCAGGGCCGCAATAGCTGGCGTTAATTCCCCGACGTCATGGAGGTCGATGTCGATGCCGTGAATCGTTCCGGTTCCCTTCAGGGTCAGTCCGTCATCGTTTATCGAAATATCTGCACCCATGCGCGCCAGAATCGTTCGGAGTTGATCCCCGGGCTGAGTGGTACTGGTGGGCCAATCTGCAATCGTGATACTTCCACCGCAGACCATTGCAATAGAGAGGAACGGCGCCGCGTTTGAAAGATCCGGCTCAATCACGAGTTCTTGTCCGTGAAGGCGCGATGGGTGCACCCGCCAGATATTGCGTTCGTGGTCGATATCTATCTTTGCGCCAAAATCGCGCAACATCGCAACGGTCATTTCAATATGCGGCATAGAGGGAAGTGCGGTACCAATATGGCGAGCCGTGATTCCCTTCAATGTTTCCGGTCCGATCATCAGTAGAGCCGAGAGGAATTGGCTAGAAGCCGATGCATCAATATCAATCTCCCCGCCTCGTAATTCACCGGTTCCGTTAACGAGCATTGGAAGTGTGTATCGACCCTCATGCTCAACTCGTACACCGAGTTCTTCTAGGGCACGAATAACGGGGGCCAATGGGCGTTCATGAGACCTGGCATCTCCATCGAAGGAGATTGCCCCATTTGCCAAAGCCGCAACAGGGGGCAGAAAGCGCATGACAGTGCCAGCATTTCCCACATCCACCAAGGCAGGGCCTTCAAGGGCTTGTGGGGATACTCGCCACTGATGTTCGCCATCTTCATAAGCATCTGCGATGACGGTACCCATCGCGATGAGGCCCTTCTTCATCAAAGTAGTGTCGCGCGAAATAAGCGGCCTTCGAAGAATGGAAGGTGAATCAGCAAGAGCGGCCAAGACCAAAGCTCGATTGGTCACCGACTTTGAGCCAGGAATGACTACCGTCGACGCCACAGGATTGCTTCCACGGAAAGGGGCGGGCCAGAGTGGACCTTGAGAGATATGCGCGCTGCTCATGGCACGAGCCTACCGTTGGCATTGTGCTTCTTGATGCCTCAATTTCGTTGCATCTCTCATAGGCTAAGGCTTATGTGCGGGAGATTTGCGCAGTCAAAAATGGAGGACGCCCTCGTAGAAGAATATGGAATAACGGGGGCGGTTCCGACGTCGCCTCTGCCTGCGAGTTGGAATATCGCACCGACAAAAGACATCTACATAATTCGCGAGGATGAGAAATCACATGCGAAGGAGCTCGGCATTGCATCGTGGGGATTGATTGGGTCGTGG
The DNA here is from genome assembly GCA_025355765.1 of Actinomycetes bacterium. Classification (GTDB taxonomy): domain Bacteria; phylum Actinomycetota; class Actinomycetes; order Nanopelagicales; family Nanopelagicaceae; genus QYPT01. The sequence continues at coordinate 50,493 of JANXZB010000067.1, read as the reverse complement.
CATAAGGATCTGGGCGCAGCTCGTGCTTCGCAATCACATGCAATCAATGCACGGAGCGAATCCGTATTTGAAAAACCAACTTTCCGGGATGTAGTGCGCAAACGTCGTTGTCTGGTTCCAGCTGATGGATATTACGAATGGGCCACGGCCCTTGGCCCCTACCGTCCTAAGCAACCTTTCTACATATCCAGTCCTGATGAAAATTCACTTTCTCTAGCTGGAATCTGGAACGAGTGGGTCTGGCCAAATGGCCAATTGGTTGAGAGCGTGGCAATCATCACCTGCGATTCAATCGGGCAATTGGCAACTATCCATAGTCGGATGCCGGTTATCTTGCCCAAAGATCGCTGGGAACCTTGGATGGACCCATCTCTTGCTGATGCGGATCATTTGCGAAAACTGATGGAATATTCTGACCTCTATGTGGGTTTAAGCGTGTATGCCGTCTCAAATTCCGTCAATTCCGTCGCTCATAATGGACCTGAATTGATCAAGCCCGTAACCCTGGGCGAGCCCCAGACCCTGTTCTAGCGGTAACCTTGACGACGATGACATCCACGGAGTTAGTAAAAGAGAGCGCGGCTGAGCGCAACCTTCGTTTCGAACGCGATGCGCTTGCCTTCACCGATCAGCTCTATTCGGCTGCCCTTCGCTATACGAAGAATCCGCACGATGCCAAAGACTTGGTGCAAGACACCTACTTGAAAGCTTTCTCTTCCTTCCATCAGTTCGAGCCAGGAACCAACCTCAAGGCCTGGCTTTACCGAGTTTTAACAACAACGTTCATCAATTCGTATCGCAAGGCGCAGCGCCAGCCAATGATTTCCAACAACGCCGAAATCGAAGATTGGCAATTGGCCGAGTCCGCCTCCCATACGAGCGATCAAGGAAAGTCTGCCGAGATTCAAGCGTTGGAGAAAATGCCAGATAGCGATGTGAAAAGGGCGCTGCAAGAAATCCCTGAGGAATTCCGCATCGCTGTTTATTTGGCTGACGTAGAGGGCTTTTCGTACAAGGAGATCGCCGAGATCGTCGGCGTTCCCACCGGTACCGTTATGTCCCGGCTCCACCGTGGGCGTAAGGCATTGCGCTTGCTTCTCACCGATTACGCGAAAGAGCGTGGCTACGTGAAGGAGGTGAGTTCATGAGTTGTGGTGGAGCGCACGAGACACCTTGCAACGAGGTACTCAACTCTGTTGGCCTTCTCATCGATGGTGAGATCCACGAGATGTCGCAGATCCATTCAATCGAAGTCCACTTCGAGGAGTGCTCGCCGTGTCGCGAGGAGATGGAACACGAGCGCATCATGCACCAGATGCTCCACGAAATGCTGACGCGTTCTTGTCATGAGAGCGCACCACAAGAATTGCATGATCAAATTGCTTACCAGCTCGCTGTATTGCGGCAAGGCCCGCCCGATTTTGTGGCCGAATATCGCAGAACCGAGATATCCATACAAATGGATGAATTTGGAAACGTCGAGCATCATGAGATTACCTTCGAAACAAACTGGGTTCACGAAAGAATTGATCCGCAGGCACCCGAGGGTTCAAGCGAAGGCTAAGCAATGCGCCGCACCAACGAAATCATCGGAGCCGTCGGCTTTTCCTCGATGCTGATCCGCCCAGGTGATTGTTCAGTGACAATGGGGCTGGGAGACTTGCCGATCGCTGCCACTTCTCACTTTGTTAATGTGATGGAAAGTGCCGCCCTGACAGCCATTGCCGAATTTCTTGAACTTGGCGAAACAACCCGGCTGGTTAAGATCGATCTGGATGCACCTGAAGCAGTTGGAATCGGAGCCGAGATACATGCGACTGCGACCTGCACCGAGTTCAGTGGGCGTGAAATAGTTTTTGATTGCGAGATTCATGATGGAGAACGCTTAGTTAGTCACGCAACAATGAAAAGAGCGGTGGTCGAGCGAGTTTCATTCCTCGCCCGAACCGCCGCCCAATCCATAGTTGGTAATCCACCAACTAGATAGTTTTTTTAGGTAGTGCTCTTATTTCTTTGTTGCAAAGAAGATCTCTGAGATCTCATCGATTTTGGCCAACAATTGGTCAGCAACTGCGACGTCATTGGTTCCCTTGGTTCCGCCGGCGCCAGCGAGCTTGGTGGCCTCATTGAATAGCGAGTTCAAGTTTGGATAGGCCTCAAAGTGGTTTGGCTTGAAGTAGTCAGTCCAGAGAACCCATAGGTGCTCCTTGACCATGTTCGAACGCTCTTCCTTGATTGCTACAGCACGCGCTTTGAAGTCCGGGTCAGTGCTTGCTGCGTACTTCTGCATGCAGGCTTTAACTGATTGGGCTTCGATCTTGGCCTGTGCTGGATCATAGATTCCGCATGGGAGGTCGCAGTGGGCGTAAACGGTGATTTTTGGGGTAAACATCTTCATTCTCCAATATGTCTCTCGATGAGGGCACGCCGCTTTTTTCAACGTGCGTAAAAACTCTTCTGGTGTGAGACTACCCCTCATGGCGCCCCAGGACACACCCAGAAAGAAGCGAAGACTCGGCACCGTGGCCGTTGCAGGTGACTCGATGGCGCCGGCATATATGGCCGGGGATTGGCTCGTTGTCGTTTGGGGTGGCCCTTTTCGTCGGGGCCAGGTTGTCCTCGTGGAGCGAGAAAATCAGCCTGGCGTCTTCCTGCTCAAGAGGGTGGTTGGGCCGATGGAGGAGAAGATTTGGGTTGAGGGAGACAATAAGGAGGCCAGCACCGATTCGCGGCATTGGGGAGCCATCAGTCAGGACGAAATTGTTGCCGCCGTCCTCTTTCGATTTATGAAAGCAGGATCACCTAGAGCCAGACGGAGAAAGAAGATCTAGCGGTTGAAGGCTTCAATCATCAAGGCTTTGGCCTCTTCTTCATGTACGTAGTGGTTTCCGGTGGCAGGGCTGGCGGTGGCTCTACGTGAGACGCGACGCAGTGGGGCGCGATCTCCGAAGACCCCAAGTGTGTTCAAGGCAATGAATGGCCATGGACCTTGGTTTGCTGGCTCATCTTGCACCCAAAGAAGGTTTGCGCCTGGGTGCTTTGCAGCCTCTGCTGCTAATTCATTCATAGGCAACGGATAGAACTGCTCGACGCGCACGATTGCGGTGCTCTCCTCGCCAAGTTTGGCCCGTTCTGCAATCAAGTCATAGTAAATGCGTCCTGAGCAGAAGATAAGACGCGTTGCATTCGTAACGGTTGGATCAGTGATCACCGGTTGGAAATGTCCTTGCGTAAATTCGGTCAAGGCAGATGCAGCCGCACGCAGACGGAGCATGGACTTGGGAGTGAAAACGATGAGAGGACGCGGGGTCGGATTCTTTGCGTGCCAGCGAAGTAAGTGGAAATACGAGGCAGGTGTTGATGGTTGAGCAACGGTCATATTCGACTCAGCGCAGAGGGAGAGGAAACGCTCGATACGCGCAGATGAATGATCCGGGCCTTGGCCTTCGTATCCGTGTGGCAGAAGGAGGACAACGCCCGAGCGCTCGCCCCATTTCTGCAACGAAGAGGAGATGAATTCATCAATGATGGTCTGTGCCCCGTTGCTGAAATCGCCGAACTGGCCCTCCCACATGACTAATGCTTCGCTTCGGACAACGGAGTAACCGTATTCAAAGCCCATTGACGCAAATTCAGAGAGCAGGGAATCGATGACAAAGAACTGATTCTCTTCTGAGATGAGACCGCGAAGTGGCGTCCACTCGTTGCCGTTCTCTTTATCGATGATCACTGCGTGACGGTTACTAAAGGTTCCGCGCCGTGAATCCTGACCGGCAAGGCGGATAGGTGTTCCATCAAGGAGCAAAGAGCCAAAGGCAAGGGTTTCACCCATGGACCAGTCGATTGTGCCGTCGTTGAGCATCTCGACCCGCTTGTTCAATTGCGGCAAGAGCTTTGGATGAACGCTAAATCCTTCAGGAACTGTGATCTGCGTCTGGGCAATCGCGCGCGCAGTTGATTCGTCAATTGCCGTCGTGATCTCGTGCGGCGCAGGTGCTTCAGGAACCGCAAAGGTGAGATCGGTATCGGGGGTGAGGTTATGGACAGCAGCAAAAACCGCCTCGATTTGAGCCTGATAATCCTGGGCGACTTCCTTCGCCTCTTCTTCGGTGATATCTCCACGACCGACGAGTGCCTCGGTGTAGAGGGTTCTAGTCGAACGCTTGGCGTCGATGAGCTTGTACATCAAGGGCTGAGTGAAACTTGGCTCGTCACCCTCGTTATGTCCGCGGCGGCGGTAGCAGAGCATGTCAATGACGATGTCCTTGTTGAATTTCTGTCGGTAATCAAAGGCGATCCGCGCAACACGTACGCATGCCTCTGGATCATCTCCATTCACGTGGAATATCGGCGCCTGGATTCCCTTTGCAACATCGGTTGCATACGTGGAAGAACGCGACATCTCAGGTGCCGTTGTAAATCCAACTTGGTTGTTGATGACGACGTGAATTGTTCCGCCCGTGCGGTATCCGCGAAGTTGAGAGAGGTTCAATGTCTCAAAGACGACTCCTTGCCCAGCGAATGCGGCATCTCCGTGAATAAGAATTGGCAGGACGGAGAAAGTGCCTTTGACGTTGAGGCGGTCCTGCTTTGCGCGAACGACACCTTCTAGAACGGGGTTTACCGCCTCGAGGTGTGATGGGTTGGCGGCTAGGTAGATCTTCGTCTTGGCCCCAGATTCGGCAGTGAAGACGCCTTCGGTTCCGAGGTGGTACTTCACATCTCCGGTGCCGTGGACGGCATTCTTTGTGTAGTGGCCTTCAAACTCTTGGAAAATCTGGCCGTAAGACTTGCCGGCAATGTTGGCAAGGACGTTGAGGCGGCCGCGGTGGGGCATGCCGACGCAGACCTCATCAAGTTCGGCCTCTGCAGCTGATGAAATAATGGCATCCAGCAATGGAATTACGGTCTCGCCGCCTTCTAGTGAGAAACGCTTCTGGCCGACATATTTTGTCTGCAAGAAGGATTCGAAGGCTTCGGCGCCGTTGAGTTTGCGCAGGATGCGCAGTTGTTCCTCGCGCGGCAATTTGGGTGCGCCGAGTTCGACTCGCTCTTGAATCCAGTTGCGTTCTACCGGATCCTCGATGTACATGTACTCGACGCCAACTTGGCGGCAGTACGAGTCGCGCAGAATTCCGAGTATTTTGCGAAGGGGCATAAAGCTCTTACCGCCGAATCCACCCGTGGCGAATTCGCGATCCAAATCCCAGAGAGTCAATCCGTGGGTGACCACATCAAGGTCAGGATGAGAACGCTGCTTGTATTCCAGTGGATCAATATCAGCCATGAGGTGGCCATATGTGCGGTAGGCATGAATAAGTTGCTGAACGCGGGCGGTCTTGTTGATCTCTTCATCGCGGGCGAATTCGATATCGGCAACCCAGCGAATTGGCTCGTATGGAACGCGCAGGGCTGCAAAAATGTCGTCGTAGAAGTTCTCGGCGCCAAGCAGGTACTCGTGAATTCGGCGTAAGAAGTCACCTGATTGTGCGCCTTGAATAATGCGATGGTCGTATGTGCTTGTCAGCGTGACGATCTTGCTGACTGCAAGCCGCGCCAAAGTTTCCTCGCTGGAGCCCTGGAATTCAGATGGATAGTCAAGCGCGCCAACTCCAAGGATCATTGCCTGGCCTTGTACGAGTCGCGGCACGGAATGGACGGTGCCAAGGGTTCCAGGATTTGTCAGTGAAACTGTGGTGCCCGCAAAATCTTCAACGGTTAAAGAACCACTGCGCGCTTTCGCAACTGTTGCCTCATATGCGCGCCAGAACTGCGCGAAATCCAAACCTTCGCAACCCTTAATGGAGGGAACAAGTAATTGGCGAGTTCCATCGGGTTTAGTGAAGTCGATGGCGATTCCGAGGTTGATGTGTTCGGGGTGGCCGATCGCCGGTTTGCCATCGAGCAGGGTGAAGAAGGCGTTCATCTCCGGCATTGCATCCAGTGCCTTGATCATGGCGAAGGCGATGATGTGCGTGAAGGAGACTTTGCCACCACGGGCGCGCTTCAAATGGTTGTTGATGACAATGCGGTTATCAATGAGAAGTTTGGCGGGAACCGCACGAACGCTGGTTGCGGTCGGGACGGAAAGGGAAGCTTCCATGCTCTGTACAACGCGCCCTGCGACTCCACGCAGCGGCACGATATTTGCCGCCTCTGGCGTGGCTAGGACTGGTGCCGGCTTAACAACTGGATCTGCCGGGGTTGGTGTGACTAAATCTGACTGGCGGACAACCGGTTGGGTCGGGGTGCCCTCTGTAATTTGCGGGGCGCTCTCCGTTTTCGGCGAGGTGCCCTGAATCAAGGTGCGTTCTGGCACGACGGGTTGAGTGGTCGCACCCTTTGGAATCGGCGGCATGGATGCGCGCGGTGCTTCTGCGCCCTGGGCTGCTTGTGTTGGGACCTCTGCCGATTCGGATTGTGATGAGGGTGCGAACTTGGCGAAGAAATCCGACCAAGTCTGATCGAGGGAGGAGGCGTCTTTGAGGTAGCGCTCATACATTTCGTCAACGAGCCATTCGTTGGCACCGAATTGTTCTGCAGCCTCCTCGCCGAATTTTCCGGCGAATGAGGAATTGCCGAGCGATGGATCCAAAGGCTCATGTGCCGACACTGGCGAGCTCCTTCTTAAGTAAAAGTTCTCCGTTTTTGCACTTTCGAAAGCGGACAAAGCCTACCGACTCAATGTTTCAGGACTAATTCCAAATTTGGGCACCGAAAACGATTTAGACCACATTCACTAGCTGGGACTAATAATCTCACGATTAGAGACTTCGCACATTCCCATTTGGCGAGATTGGCTATTGAGCCCATCTGGCGCGATTGGCTATTGAGGAACAATCGCGAGCGCGAAAGCCAAGGTGATGAAAGAGATCACGCCTATCGGGATCGCGGCAATCCAGAGGTGAGCCTGTACCTGGAAATAGGAGACGCCCAGGGCGATGAGGTTGAGCAAGATTGCAGGGGAGCGGCCGTAGTTTCTGCCAGCTCGGAATCCACGAGCCGATAGAAGGAGGGCGAGCGCGCCAAGGATGGCAAATATGACGACGCCGGCTAGCGCCAGTGGTGCCTCAAGGTGGTTGCCGATGCTCTTGATCAACATGAAGGCGGCTAGGGCTATCAGGCCGGCGGCCTCGATCTGGAGGAGGGTTGCCACGATATTCCTGCGCGATGCCATTTTGGCATGATCGGTGCTCATGTTGGCAAGAGTAGCAAGTCAACCAAGAGTCTCCCAAGAACCAGGCGTCTCATAAGAACCCAGCGCCTGCTAGGAACTAGAGGGTCATGTATTCCCACGACGGCATTCGCGATTCACTGACTCAACTTGCCGCTCCAACACTTCTGTACGAAGAACTTCGTAGAGAGTTGGCGAGGGCGAATAGAGAGGATCAAAAGATTTCCCTGATTCGTTTTCTTCTCATTCCCAACAGTGTGCACCGCGATGATTCCATGAGTCCCACCTACTCAGAATTTGAAGAGCAGGTCATACATTTCGCGCAAACCCTCACTCAACTTTCGCGAGGAGAGGATATTTGCGCGCGGATGGGCGAGCTTGAATTCGTTTGCGTCCTTAACGGCCTGGAAGTGGCCAGCGGATGTTTCATCTCTCGAATTTCTTTGAAGTGGCGCGAGGGGCAGTCCCTGCGCACTCTCACGCATGGAGGCAGCAATCTCTCTCTTGAGGTTGCCTCCTTGGAATCTAAGCCAAGTGAGAGCGCCCTGGACTTTCTCAATAGGTTGGACCTTGAGCCAACAATCGCGCGGTGACTAGCGAGATTTCTATGTGAAGGATCGCGTCGGCCCTCAACGATCCACATCCAAAGTCATGCACTTACGCGGGTTCATCCACCCCAACTCTGGGGCCGTACATTTAATGTCGGCCTATGCCAGTTCAAGATTTTGCAATGACGTTCGGCCCCCTTGCTTCCTTCATGTCGGATAACGAGGTGGAAGAAGTCTGGATCAATTCACCAGAACGAATCTTTATTGCCCGAGCTGGTAAAAATGAACTTACCAATCTCCTTCTCTCTGGCGAAGATGTCAGGAACATAGTTGAAAGAGCTTTGATGTGGAGCGGGCGCCGTCTTGATCTGTCTCACCCATTTGTTGATGCCCGGCTTCCCGATGGGAGTCGTCTTCACGTGGCGATCCCTGAAATCACTCCAGAGCATTGGGCGGTGAATATTCGCAAGCATCTTCTGCGCAATCTCTCTCTACGAGATCTGGCAACACGCGAGGCAATGTCTCCATCAATCGCGACTTTGTTAGCAAATAGCGTGCGAGCGGGAGTAAACATCCTTGTTAGCGGCGGAACTCAAGCTGGGAAAACCACCATGCTAAACGCCCTTGTATCAGCGATTCCCGTGCAGGAGCGGGTAATAACAATTGAGGAAGTATTTGAGTTAAAACCTAATTTGCCCGACATCATTAGTTTGCAGACAAGGAGCGCCAATCTGCAAGGGGAAGGAGAGATTCCACTACGCCGGCTGATTAAGGAATCACTGCGCATGAGACCCTCGCGCATAATCGTCGGAGAGGTTCGCGAAGCAGAAGCCCTCGATCTTCTTATTGCACTCAATTCTGGTCTCCCTGGAATGGGGACGATTCACGCCAATTCTGCTCGGGATGCCATTGTTAAATTGCAGACGCTTCCACTTCTTGCCGGCGAAAATATCTCGCAGAAATTCATCGGCCCGACTGTTGCAGCTGCCATTGATCTAGTCGTTCAGGTTTCCCTGGATAGCGCTGGGGCTCGGCGTATCGTTGAAGTCGCCTCCGTAACGGGTCGAATGGAAAATGATCGAATTGAAGTCGAGACTCTCTGGCTATGGAACAACGACACGTATGAACGCGGGCTTGGATCACCGCCGCATCCCCAGAAATTTGCCAAGGTGGGCCTTCCCATTGCCAGTTGGTGGAATGGATGAAATTGACTGCAACTTCTCTAAATCCATTGGCACCCTTGATGAATCAGCCCTTCTTCGTTGGCTTGTTGGCATGTTCGCTCTGTTCGCTGGGCATTGCCTTGCTGGCAAAGGAGCCAGGAAATTCTTGCGCATGGAAAGGAGGGAACCGTTCGGGGTTAACTCACCTGACGGCACTGACGGGAAAAAGCAGAACACTCATCAATTGTGCGATGAGTTCGGCGGCCGTGACCGTTGTAGTAATGGCGTGGACAAATTCCTTGATCATCTCGATGCCATTCTCCATTTTCTCTTTTGTTATTACCTGGGTCTTCATGCGAAACAAGGGACGCCGCGCTGCTGCCGCCATGCTTCAAATTTGGCCTGAGGTGACTGACCACCTCATATCGGCAATCCATTCGGGGCTCTCGTTATCTGAAGCCCTTGTCGGGCTAAGCACTCGCGGACCTGAACTGATTCGCCCGCATATTCACGCATTTCATCAGGAATTGCTTGTCAGTGGTGATTTTGTCGGTGCCACGGAGAGATTGAAAGCAAAGCTGGATAGTCAAGGAAGTGATCAAATTCTGGAAGCCATCTTGCTCGCCAAATCTCTGGGCGGCTCTGAGTTACTGCAAATTTTTAGAACTTTGGGAGATTTTCTACGACAAGATCTTGCCCTGCGAAAGGAGATTGAGATCAAGCACGGCTGGATCAAGAACTCAGCTCACCTGTCTTCAGCGGCTCCCTGGTTGTTACTCCTTCTCCTTTCGAGTCAGCCTGGAACGGCCCAATCCTTCGCTCAACCGGGAGGAATAATGATTCTGCTGATAGGACTGATTCTCACCAGTGTGGCCTACTTGTGGATGGGAAAACTCGGCCAATTACCCAATCCTCCACGGGTTTTCGGGTAGTCATATGTCGATCGAAGTTCTAGTTATCCCGCCCTTACTCTGCGCTCTGGCGATCTTGGTATGGAGGGATGATTCATATTCGGAGAGCTCCGATCGCTTCCTTCGAAACTCACGCAAACGTGCTCGAGAGTTTCCGGATAAAAGTCGAGTCCGATCCAGACTGGCCCAAATCGGTCGAGAGAATGGATATGAAGAGTTCCGAATGAAGCAATTCCTAAAAGCTGCAATCGGGGCAACTGCCATCTTCGCTATCACCCTCTTCGCGATAAAGGCGCCAACTTTCGCGATAATTGTGAGCGGCCTGGTTGGAAGTGGAATCTTCTTTCTCGTAGATCACCAATTGAGCCAAGAAGTGATCGCATATCGTCGCTCCATTGAAGCCGAGTTCGCCTCAGTCATTGAAATGCTTACCTTGTCGCTCTCTGCCGGAGAAACCCCGCTAGGTGCAATTACGCGAATTTCCCTTCGATCGAAAGGACTATTGGGCTCTGAATTCAGGAAAGTCATCGAGTCAGTACGCCGCGGGAATTCCTTTCAGGATTCCCTGGATAGTTTTGGCAGGCGAATTGACTCGGTCGTAATTCGCCGGTTTGTAGACTCCCTCGTGACGGCGATGTCGCGTGGTGCTCCTCTCATAGAGGTACTACAACGCCACGCAGCGGAGGCCCGGCAAAATCAACGCAACATATTGATGGATAAGGCAGGTAAGGCCGAGCTATCCATGATGGTTCCGGTTGTTTTCCTTATCCTTCCAATTTCTGTGCTCTTTGCCCTCTGGCCCTCATTGACGCACCTCAACCTCTTCGCCTCCTGAGGATTTACACAATTCGACAAGGTTCGATTTTCACATGTGATCAGAAGTCAAGAATTCATCTGTGAGAGCACTGTGCACTTACCATTTAAAGTAGGAGACCGTCCGTGAAAATCGCAAAGGCATTTCGCAGTATTTTAAAGCGTAATCAGAGATTTGTAGCTCGAAGTTTTATCAACGCGCAGATGCGCATCCAAGGTATTAGAGTCAGAATGCAGGACCGTTATGTTCTATGCAATTCGCAGAGCAATGAAAGAGGAGATGTTCCCGGATGGGTTCTAGTTGTTCTCATGACAACTGGATTGGTAACAGCAATATGGACTATTGCTGCCCCTCGACTCACCGCGATTCTTCGAAATGCTTTGGACTCGATGAATGGAATTCGCTAAGAAGCTTCGGCGCGATCAAGAAGGCGTTGTTGAGAGCGCGCTCGTAGTTATTCCCTTGATGGCGCTCTTTCTCATCACCGCTGAATTGATTGTTGCCGTGAATTTCAGAAACCTTGACCTCACATACGCTCAAAGTGCGGCTGCAGCTGAGGCAATCTCATCTGTCGTACCCGACTCTGATGAAGTAATTTCATTTTCCTCACCAAATTCTTTCGATGAATTGCGCCTCGTGGTGACACATCGCAGCCGGATCCTTCCGCGACTGCTCCCTGCTCTGCCTTTTCTCAACGGCCTAGCAACTCCTTCCACTGAGGTGTCAGGAATGGCCGTCATGGAACGTCTACCGTAGCGATGCTCAACTTATATATTGAAAAGCTTCGCTCAAGTCTGCGCGCTGATTTTGGCAGCGCCTCAGTGGAGTTTGTGATTCTTGCGATTCCCCTCTTCCTGCCGATTTTCATCTATCTCATCCAATTTGCAGAGCTGAGCAATTCTGAGATCAATGCCAGGTCATTGGTACGCCAAGTTGTCCGTGCTTATGTGGCAACTGATTCGATAGAGGATGCGCAATATCGCGCCAATCTGGTTTTGAACTATGGTGGGGAGCGACTTGGATTTCGAGGGCCAGAGATTGCCTCAATGCGCCTGACTTTCACCTGCTCGGCGAATCCTTGCTTGACGCCTGGAGCAAGAGTTCGCGGAACGCTAACTCTTGATGCACCGAACTCGCATCGAACGGTGCAGGTTTCGGCTCAGGAATATGTTTCGCCATGGCAATGAACATCAAGGAAGTGCGAAGGAGCTTTCATCGATTGAAAGAGGAGAACGGGTCGATTTCTGTTCTCACGATGGGTCTCTTTCTGGTCTCTGTTGTCTTGTTGATCTTGATCACCGATATTGCATCCATCTCCGTTGCAAGAGAGTCACTCGTTCACGTAAGTGAGGCGGCGGCAATCCGTGCTTCCCAAAGCGTGGATTTAGGTTCGTACTACCGGGGAGACACTGGCGTCGCTATCCCCATTGATTGTCAGGTGGCATATCAAAAAGCAATTGAGGAGATCAATTTGTGGCTGCAAAGTGATGGCGGTATTCACCGACCCGAACTGCAGCAGGCATGGATTACGGATTTCTCGTGCACTGGAAATCGTGTGCAATTATCAACGTCGGCTCGTGCCGTTCTTCCGTTTCGGTTACCGCAATCGGCCACTTCTGTCGAAATTAATGCCACTGTCGAGGCGGAGAGCGATCGAGCGCGGTAATCCTAGGTGATAGGAAACTGGGTACTCTTACCCCGTGGCCGAGCGTGAATATGATCTTGAGATAGCCGAGATAGACGCCACCCTCGTTTCCATTGAGAAAGTACTCAACCTTCCTAAACTGCGCCAAGAGGCCAAGGTCTTGGAAGAAGCAGCCGGCGTCCCCAATCTTTGGGACGATCCAGAGGCGGCCCAAAGAGTGACAAGCAAGCTCTCCCGTGTTCAGAGTGAAATCAAGCGATTGGTTGACCTGCGCCAGCGCGTTGAGGACCTACCTATTCTTATTGAGTTGGCTCAGAACGAATCCGATGAAGCAGCTTTGAAGGATGCAGAACGTGAGTTGGAATCGGTTAAGAAAGCGGTCAGCGAATTAGAAGTGCAGACTCTTCTCAACGGTGAATATGACGACCGCGACGCTCTGATCACGATTCGGTCTGAGGCAGGGGGAGTCGAGGCGGCGGATTGGGCTGAGGCGCTGATGCGGATGTATCTGCGCTACTGCGAGCGGCACAATTACAAGGTCGATGTCCTTGAAACCTCCTACGCCGAAGAAGCGGGAATCAAATCCACGACCTTTCGAGTCGAGGCACCATATGCCTACGGCACCCTCTCGGTGGAACAGGGAACTCATCGCCTGGTGCGCATCTCACCCTTTGATAGCCAGAGCCGTCGCCACACTTCATTTGCTGGCGTGGAAGTGGTTCCGGTTGTTGAGCAGAGTGATCGCATCGAAATCGACGAGAAGGAAATTCGCGTGGATGTTTTTCGCTCATCTGGCCCGGGCGGACAGGGAGTCAATACAACTGACTCCGCCGTGCGCATCACGCACATTCCGACCGGGATTGTTGTCTCATGCCAGAACGAACGGTCGCAGATTCAGAACAGGGCAACCGCGATGGCAGTTCTGCAATCGAAACTTTTGGATCGCCGTCGCCAAGAAGAACAAGCCAAGATGAACGCACTCAAAGGCGATAACTCCGGTTCGTGGGGAAACCAGATGCGCTCCTATGTTCTGCATCCGTATCAAATGGTGAAAGATCTCCGGACCAATCACGAGACCGGCAACACTGCCGCAGTCCTCAACGGTGAGATCGATGATTTCATCGAGGCAGGAATCCGTTGGCGTAGAAGTTCGATGGGGCGCGCAGACTAATTGATGGTCCCAGATATTCGCGAGTTGACCTGATGCTGCACATCACATTGAGGGCATAGCCCGTTAAATGAGGGTTTCTGAGTGTGCGGAGCGGAATCTGAGTGAAAATTGAGGGGGGAATGGCACCCTTTTGGGCCATTTCGTAAAGCCCCTTTGCCTAAACTAGGGTCATAGATTGTTGTCGACCCATTTGGAGTCTTTGTGATTCGTTTTGAGAATGTAAGCAAGCTTTACCCTGGCCAAGAGAAGGCGGCGCTGGATAGCGTCAACCTCGAAGTGGTCAAAGGTGAGTTTGTCTTTCTCGTCGGCCTTTCCGGTTCTGGCAAGTCCACCTTCCTTCGCCTGGTCCTTCGCGAGGAGCGCCCTACAACGGGCACGATCCACGTGGCTGGTAAGAATTTGAACACCCTGGCTACCCACAAAGTCCCAGAGTTGCGTCGCCAGGTCGGAACCGTCTTTCAGGATTTCCGCCTTCTGCCAAACAAGACCATCTTTGAGAACGTGGCTTTCACCCTTCACGTCCTTGGCTACTCCAAGAAGGAGATCGCCCGCGAAGTTCCCGAGGTCCTTGAACTCGTGGGCCTTGAGGACAAGGGAGATCGCCGTCCAAGTGAGATTTCAGGTGGCGAGCAGCAGCGCGTGGCAATCGCTCGGGCATACGTCAGCCGCCCGGCCATCCTGATTGCCGATGAGCCAACCGGAAACCTCGACCCCGCCACCAGCGTGGGAATCATGAAATTGCTCGACCGGATCAACCGAGAAGGCACAACCGTTGTTATGGCCACCCACGATTCAGGAATCGTGGACCAGATGCGAAAGCGAGTCATCGAACTCGATGCAGGACATGTCATTCGCGATCAAGTTCGCGGCGTCTATGGATACACCGGTTAAGGGAGAAGTTACATGCGCGCACGGTTTCTACTAAGCGAAGTCCGAATAGGGCTTCGCCGCAACCTCACGATGACCTTCGCCGTTGTTATCACGGTTGCGATTTCACTTTCGCTCCTTGGCATCGGCCTGCTTTCCAATTCGCAAGTGAGTGCCATGAAGGACTATTGGTATAACAAGATCGAGGTCTCGGTCTATCTCTGCGGCTCGCTTTCGGATTCCCCTTCGTGCTCCGGCGGTGTTGTCACACCGGCCCAGAGATTACAGATCCAGCAAGATATTCAAGCGTTGCCCGTCGTGCAAGATGTCTATTACGAGTCCCAATCAGAGGCTTTTCAACGCTTCGAGGAACGATTTAAGGATTCTGCAATCGCTCAGAACGTCACCGTTGATCAGTTGCCTGAATCGTTCCGCGTGAAATTGAAGGACCCAACGCAGTATCAAGTTGTTGTTAGTGCATTCTCCGGGCGACCAGGTGTTGACGTAGTGCAAGATCAACGCGCAATCCTTGAGAAGTTCTTCAGACTGCTTGGCGTTCTCCGAAATGGCGCATTGCTTGTGGGGCTTGCATCGGTACTCACCGCTGCGCTTCTTATTAGCAACACTTTGCGCATTGCCGCGTTCAACCGACGTCGTGAGACCGGTGTTATGAAATTAGTCGGTGCTACTTCTTTGTCGATTCAACTTCCGTTCTTGATGGAAGGAATCATCTCGGCCATTATCGGTTGGGCGGTTGCGACGGGATTGTTAGCAGGATTGAAGCAAGTCATTGACACTCGTGTTGCTCCACTTCTGACCTTCACGAAATTCTTTGGGTGGGGAGAAGTCTGGGTTGCCTCGGCCTATCTCCTTGGAACAGGACTGTTCGTTTCAATTATTGCATCGGTATTTACACTACGTCGCTATCTCAAAGTTTGATTTTTCGTGATCCACAATGGTTAAAGAGGTCGGTCGCAAACTCATCGCGCAGAACAAGAAAGCGCGTCACGATTACTCCATAGAAGATGTCTACGAGTGCGGACTTGTCCTCACCGGCACAGAAGTGAAGTCCCTTCGTTTAGGCCGTGCATCCCTCATCGATGGTTTTGCCGTGGTGCAAGACGGGGAACTCTGGTTGAGCGGCGTGCACATTCCCGAATACACCGAAGGAACATGGACCAATCACCCGCCAAGGCGAGATCGGAAGCTCTTGGTTCACCGAGATGAATTGGATCGACTGACCGCAAAGATGAAAGAGGGCGGCCTGACCTTGGTCCCTCTGACTCTTTACTTTAAGGATGGAAAAGCCAAGATTGAACTGGCGGTTGCTCGTGGAAAGAAGTCGCACGACAAGCGGGCCGCGCTACTTGAGCGTGAAATGGGTCGAGAAGCTGAGCGCGAGGTCTCTCGACGTCGTTCCGGAAAGTCGGGCGAACGGTAGAAAAGAACTCATTACGCGATAGGGCAATCATCTTCTACAATGAGAACGCGGGAGAGATCCCGTAACCACCAAAGACAATTACATAGCGATGTAGTAACGCTTCAATCTCCAATCATGGGGGTGAACGGTCTCGACTTTGGATGTTGAGTCAGGGGAAGCGGGCCGAGGAAGCCAGGATGATCTCGTTAACCAATAACCTGTGCAAAAAAATAAGCGCCAAAAACACTGTCGCTGACTTCGATCTCGCTGCCTAAGCGAGCTCCCTAGTCCGTTAGCCCGAGTGAGCCTTCGATTCGGGGTCTAACGTCGCAAGAAGGCTTTTCATGATGTTGGCGTCACGGACGGCATCAGAGAACAGTTTCGTGAATGAGTCTGTCGGATACTCGTGTGTAAGAGATCCGGGACTGAGAAAGCGTTAAACACACTACGCCCGTAGAAGCCCTGTATTGATACCGAAGGACCCGGGTTCGATTCCCGGCACCTCCACCATGCACCAGAATCATTCAGGCTGAAGGTGAAACCTGACCCCTTCTGCCGCCCAATCCGCATTTCACGACACCTTCCACGCAAACACTCAGGCACGGATCTCTTCTCCACCTTCACCTTCCACGCAAACACTCAGGCTTGGAAATGAGGTGAATTCTCAGGAAGATCGTTGTAACGGACCCCCCTTTCGTAGCGTTCTGGTACTCAGACCTTACGAAAGGGAAAAATGATGAAGAAGAACCTTATGGTGATTGCCACGGCCGGTGTAGTAGCACTCGGGTACGCAGTGGTCAGTACGAACGCATTTGCGGACACCTCCGTAGTTGCGCCAGTCCCTGCAGTTTCCGCTCCAGCTACAGCCACAGCCGCGATAACACCACCAGCGGTTCCTTCAATTTCCACGGATATTTCTGCGGCCGCAGGAATTCAAGCGCCTTCAGGGCTAGCAAATTCCTCACTTTCGACAATGCCCACTTCTGGTGACGACGACGCAGATGATCAGTCCGCTGGCCTGTCCGCAGGTGTTTCCCTCAGTGGCGATGACAACGGTGATGACGATGGCGGTAATTCGACATCAGTTGGAGTCTCGGTTTCGCCATCAGAGGACAATGGTGGAGATTCACAACAGAGCAATGGTGGCCAAGATGGCTCAGGCTCTGACGACTAGTTTCACGTTTTAACTGACAAAGCAGAACAATCTCTGGCACGGAGGCGCCTTCATCCTCACCTCTGTGCCGGAGATTTCTGTTATTCCGGAGCGATTAGCCCCTCAACTAAAAGACGGGCTAGGTTTTAAGGAATGGCTAGGTTTCTAAACGTCGACTTTGGAAAAAAGCGCCATGTCTATCTGCTCGCCATCGTCTCGCGTCACCTTTTGCCGCATGACTCCCTCGAGCACGTAACCAGCAGATCGCAACAGGGCCTTTGAACCTTCATTATCTATGTCGACGAGTGCTTCGAGCCGTTTGAATCCCATGGTCTGAAATCCATATTCGGTGATCAACCTCGCGGCCGTGCTACCAATCCCCCTTAGGCGCGCAGAGACTTCAATCCAGTATCCGAGTTCGGCTGCATGATTGCCCAGGCTCACACTGTGAAAGGAAATAAGTCCAGAGAATTTCTCTTCATCTTCGTATCCACTGGTAATGACGAAGAGCAATTCTGATTTCGAAGCGAAACGCGTAGGCTCTTGCTCCCGAACAAAGAACTGCGCGTGTGTCATCGTGTACGGCGAGGGAACCGTCGTAAATCGGGGGATGAGTGGATCCTGACAGGCCTTATAGATCTCCTCGATGTCACTTTCGCGAACGGGACGCAAGGTGATGAGCCCATGTCTCAGAGTCGGTACCTGCGTTGGCCACCAAATCATAAGGATGACCGGTTCATGAGGAGAAGTATTACCTAGACTGCCTCTTGGATGTCTCTAGCTGGTACGGGATAGCGCTTTCCGTGGGGAGAGGTCCAGACACATGACCCATCGCTTGCACTCTCTAATTTCCAACCACCATGAGTTTTCAGTCGGTGGTGTCGACGGCAGAGGGCTCCGAGATTCTCTGCCGAAGTCGTGCCTCCGCTTTCCCAACTCTTCGCGTGGTCGAGATCTGACAGATACGCCGGAGCCCGACACCCGGGGAAACGACAGGTGCGATCCCGAGCGAGAAGAAAATCCACCAAGGGCTGGGGTGGCTCGTAACTCTCTCTTCCAAAATCTAGAAGGGCGCCAGTGGTGGGCTCGGTAATGAACCTCCTCCACTTGGAGTCTGACGCGAGTGAGCGAGCAAGGGAGGCGGGAATCGCCCCATAACCTGCCAACTGGCCGGGATTCTCGGCTAAACCCAAGAGGGTGGGCAGATCCACGGTGACATTGACGGTAATGGGGCGACGATGAGGACGCACAGCCGCGCCCTTCTGCGTCACTGCCCAAGAAGCAAGCGCGCTTAATGCATCCGCTCTTTTCATGTCCATGCTCCGGTCATCGTCTTCACCCTTCAATACAAAACTCTCGATCGCCGACATGACGATCTGCGCATCCTCGGCAGGCAAGATTGCCACGATTGTGGAGAGTCCATCGCTCTCGCGATAGCAGGAGACTCGCCGTGTATCCCGGGCGGCGGCGACGCTATCTTCGAATTCCTCTGGCGCGATCTTTGCAAGAGTGGATCGGACCTTGTTGGCAACTTGCGATGGAGTGTGGAACTCACAGTGCGCGAGAGCTTTTACTTCGACTGTGTAAATTGCGATGGGTGACAACCCATCCCGAATTGCAGATGCTGTCTCTCGGGCAATTGTCGTCGCATGCGAAGGCGAGATCTCGCCACTAGCGAGGGCCGAACAAGTATTTGGCAGGTGGTTTACGAGCGTGCGCGCGACGTCGATGCGCATCTGCGCATTTGATCCAGAGAGTCGAAGTGCGGCGGCAATGTCCTCTCGTTCGGCATCGTCCACTCCACCCCAAATGTCATTGTTCTGGGACGGTTCTTGGCCAGCAACCGCGACAATTGCGCGCTGCATCGCAGCTTGTAACCAACTCGATTGGCGCTCCAACGCCGCGAGGTAGTCAATTCGTGCCGATTGGACCAAACAGAAGGGATCAATTTCCAACAGCGCGGTCAGCGACGTGATTCCTGGAGTGGCGCGCAGGAGGGCAGAGACTTCCTGCGCTAAATCAATCTCCTGTGAGCATATGTTGTTCGCATCAGCCATGTATGAATGTTCGTCGACGCTGCTGACAATTTTTCGGAGTTATCCACTTCGCGATACGTATCGACAAGTGTTGGTCGTCGTTTGGACAGAGCCTCGTCGAGGGGTGCACCCAATTCAGGCAACACGCCGCAACTCGATTTCATAAGATCTGTTGATCTCGCCGTAGGGATCATGTTTGTTTACAACGCTATCTGGGTGCTCGTGCATGAGGGCAATAACTCCACCCACGGACACAAGCACAAGAGAGGGGAGAAGGATCAATAGATACATTGGAATTCCTTTCATCAGGCGCACCAAATAGTCCCAATTGATAGTGTCGCGATGATGTCCCGCGCATTTCCAACGTCAAGCCAGCGGGTGAATTCTCAAGAGTGAATGGGGGTTACTCCGGCCCTGTTTAGAGTTGCCTCAATTCTCGATTTCGGCATACGGGGAGTAGTTGCTTGCCACGCGGTCGGGGTCTTGGAAGGACAGGGAGAAGATACCGACGGCACTGACCAAGATAATCAGTGGCAATAAAATGAACACGATCATGGCTCGTCCTTTCGTGGGGCCCACACATATTCGTGGGGTATACCTGCCTAAACGTCCTGCCTGAGAGCTCTGTTACACCCGAAGCCCTGACCACAGAATGTTCACAGAATCCCAAGCCTGTAAGCCCCGTCCGAAAAGCATGATCAGTTAAGTTGCGAGAAATCCTTGCCCTGTGAGCCAACCGGTCTTACCTTCTTGATATGGGCAATACATCTGGTGATAAAGAAAAGGGATATTGGCGACTTAACCCGATGGGTTTGCTAGCTGGGCCATCTGCGTTCGATCGCCCAGCTAAGGAATTTACTGCTTGGAGTCACGCTGATTTCATGACGAGAAAACTAGAGAATGCCCCAGAGGATGGCGCCGTTGACCACATGCCACCGACTGGGTTCGCTTTGTTGTGGAGCCGACTACTCAGAACGCTTCGACGAACCCGTTATTTGTTGGTGCTTTGCTAGCGAAGTCGCCTACTGACTACTTCTCGATGATTGTCTGCGGTGCCCCATGCACGTTGAGGACATCAGATTCGCTCGTCGGCAAAGACTCCTTGTGGATCGCAGGAATCGTTCCGAGCAATCCCTTTTGATAGTCCTCAAAAGCTTGCATTACTTCGGCCTTGGTGTTCATCACGAACGGCCCCATCCACGCAACCGGTTCTTTGATCGGCTGGCCGCCGAGAATGAAGAGTTCCATTTCTGGAGAGCGGCTCTCTTGAACATCGGCAGCGCGCACAACGATGCTGTCGCCCTCGCCGAAAACCGTAAGTTGGCCCATCCTCACCGGACGTG
Organism: Actinomycetes bacterium; assembly: GCA_025355765.1. GTDB lineage: Bacteria > Actinomycetota > Actinomycetes > Nanopelagicales > Nanopelagicaceae > QYPT01. Next base: position 30,248 of record JANXZB010000067.1, on the reverse strand, counting down.
CCTCTTCTCCGACGTAACCTGCACCGGCGAGTGTGTAGACCAGAGCGTTGTAATCCTTGCGCCATGGAAGTCGAAGTTCGGCTCCTGGCTGCAATGTCGCATGCACCAATGAAATTGGTGTCTGCGTGGAACCCGGGCCGCTATGCCCATCGACGCTTCCCGCGATGACGCGAATTAGTGCTCCGCCGTCGTGTGAGGCGAGGAGGGCAACTTCGCTGGCTCGCAGATCTTGATAGGCAGGCGGAGACCACTTCTTGGCAGCGGGTAGGTTAACCCAGAGTTGGAAGCCGTGGAACAAACCACCGCTGATTACCAACGACTCCGGTGGAGTTTCAATGTGCAAGATTCCAGCACCTGCTGTCATCCACTGTGTATCGCCGTTTGAAATTCTGCCGCCGCCGCCGTTGTTATCGCGGTGATCGAAAATTCCATCGATGATGTAGGTGACGGTTTCAAATCCACGATGGGGATGCCAGGGTGTTCCTTTTGGTTCACCCGGTGCGTACTCAACCTCGCCCATTTGATCCAAGTGAACGAACGGATCGAGTTCTGCCATGTCGACGCCGGCAAATGCGCGGCGGACAGGAAAGCCCTCACCCTCGAAGCCAGAAGGGGCGGTGGTGATGCTCTTTACGTTGCGGGCACGAAGGGTTGGATCCACGCTCACTCTTGGCAGAACGGTGATGTCCTTAACGGTTACGGCTGGCATGGTGGCTCTCCTTCGGCTGGTACTGGCCCGATAATAGTTGAAAGTTCAACTATCTGCAACTCCCTAATGCTCGCCCTCTGTCTCTGAGGATTCCTCAACAACGGGGGCAGGTGTATCCAGAATCAGCGGGGTTTGCCTTTCATTTTTCTGGCGAATTCTCTCTTCTTGGATCCTGTCCTTGCGGGCCCTTTTGCTGAGCTTTGCTAACCCGCTTCCGATCGTCAGCTCTCATCTTCGCTCCTTATGAACGAGTCGGTGTATTCCGGCAAAGCAAAAGGTGCGAAAGCCGACGTAATCTTTTCAGTCGGCGTCGCACCTTTGCTTAGCGACCTTGCGGCCGCGGGGGAAGGTCTAGAGGTTCTTCAGGGCGCTGACAACCTTAGTGAGGGTGTCCTTGGCGTCTCCGAAGAGCAACGTCGTCTTTGGATCGTAAAGGAGCTCGTTCTCGATGCCAGCGAATCCGGGGCGCATTGAGCGCTTCAAGAAGACGACGTTTGCGGCGTCGGCAACTTCCAGAATGGGCATTCCGTAGATCGGGCAGCCTGGCGTATTCTTGGCGGCTGGATTGACTACGTCGTTGGCGCCGATGACAAGTGCGACATCGGTCTGGGCGAAGGTCGGGTTGACCTCATCCATCTCCTGCAACTGCTCATAAGGAACATTGGCCTCGGCCAGAAGAACGTTCATGTGCCCAGGCATGCGACCTGCAACGGCGTGAATGCCGTAAGCAACGTCGATTCCCTTAGCGGCCAAGATATCGGCCAACTCGCGAACGGTGTGCTGTGCTTGTGCGACAGCCAAGCCGAATCCAGGAACGATGACAACACGGCGTGCGTAGTTGAGAAGAATTGCGATGTCCTCAGGCGAACCTGACTTGACCGAACGCGTCTCTGCTTCACCGGCAGCTGCCGTGGGCTTGGCCGTGAACGCACCAAAGAGTGTCTTGAAGAGCGAACGCCCCATGGCCTCTGCCATCTTGCGGGTCAGAATCGTTCCGCTTGCTCCAACCAGTGTTCCAGCAACGATCAGCAGTGTTGTCTGGAGGACATAACCGCTAGCGGCCACCGTCAGACCAGTGAAGGCGTTCAAGAGGGAGATGACGATGGGAACATCGGCACCGCCAACTGGAAGCACGAAAAGAACTCCGAAGAGCAATGAAAGTCCGCCGAGAACTGCAAGGGAGGTATTTCCACCTGAGTGAATTACCCATCCGCCTGCAGCAAGAACACCTGCAAGGTTCGCAGCGATGACGAAACGTCCACCAGGAAATACCACTGGACGGGTTGTCATGAGCTCTTGCAGCTTGGCGAAGGTGATGCACGAGCCGGAGAAGGAAACGCTTCCGACGATTACCGTGAAGACTGTGGCGATAACAGCCGCTGAACTCGCACCCTTGCCTAGTTTCAGATATTCAACGATTGCAACGAGTGCTGCCGCACCGCCACCAACGCCGTTGAAGAGAGCAACAAGCTGTGGCATCTGCGTCATCTGCACCTTACGCGCGGCAGGTACGCCGACGAGAAGACCGATGAGCAGAGCAACAAGAATGAGTCCTAAGTGGTGCAACGGGAGCGTGTGCCATTCGGCCTCGCCCTTATTGCCCGTGAAGAAAAAGACCAGGATGGTCGCGACAGTGGCACCGAAGGCACCGATCAAGTTTCCGCGACGAGCAGTCTTTGGATGAGAGAGACCCTTAAGGGCGAGAATGAAGCAAACTGCTGCGGCTAGACCGATTAGGTCGTATAAGTTGCGGCTCATTTTTTCTTCGCCTTAAACATCTCGAGCATGCGGTCAGTTACTACGAATCCGCCGACCATATTAATTGTTGCAAGAACAATGGCGACGAGTGCCAGTGAAAGTTCCACATTATTGGAAGAGTGATCCGCAACCACGATTGCGCCTACCAAAATGACGCCGTGGATTGCGTTAGCACCGCTCATGAGCGGAGTGTGCAGAGTTGAGCTGACCTTAGAGACCACCTCGAACCCTACGAATATCGAAAGAGTAAATATTGAAAGTAGAGCCAAGCCGTTACTCATCATTTCTTGATGGCCTCTTTCCCTTCGCCGTTGTGGGCAACAACCGAACCGATGATGATTTCATCGTCGAAATCCGGGGTAACTACGCCCTCTTTGGTCATCAGCGATAGCAAGTTGACGACGTTTCGTGAGTAGAGCATTGAAGCGTGGAAGGGGAGTTGGCTAGGAACATCTTTGCCGCCCCAGATAACAACGCCGTTGGAGTTGGTGATGGTTTCGCCAGGCTTTGAGCCTTCGACGTTTCCGCCTGTTTCTGCGGCGAGATCCACGATTACTGCACCGGGTGACATCGCATCAACCATTGCCTGCGTGACCAACCGTGGCGCTGCCCGTCCCGGAACTGCGGCGGTTGTAATCAGAACATGTGACTTGGCGATGTACGGGGTTAGCAGCTCACGCTGCTTGGCCGCACGCTCTTCGGTCATTTCGCGGGCGTAACCGCCAGTGCCTTCAAGTGATTCAAGTTCGAGCTCGATGAATGTTGCACCCATCGACTTCACTTCATCTGCAGAGGATGGACGAACGTCGTACGCCGAAACAACTGCGCCGAGTCGACGAGCTGTTGCGATTGCCTGCAGGCCAGCAACACCAGCGCCAAGCACCAGCACCTGGGCGGGAGTTACGGTTCCTGCAGCAGTCATCAGAAGCGGGAAGAATCTCGGAGAGAGTTCGGCACCGACAATGACTGCGCGATAACCAGCACAGAGCGCTTGGGATGTAAGGCCGTCCATGGACTGCGCTCGCGAAATTCTTGGAACCAGCTCGAGTGAGAAAGCCGTTACTTTCGCCGCGATTGCCGCGTCGATAGTGTCTTGTTCCTTCGATGTCGAGAGGAATGAGATGGTGATGGCGCCCTTTTTCAGGGTTTTCATCTGTGCCGGCGTTAGGGCTGTTACTGAAAGAACGACATCTGCGTCTTTGAGTACATCTCCTTTTACAACGGTGGCTCCGGCTTCTTCATATGCTGCATCTGAAGCTTGAGCATTGAGACCCGCACCGGACTCGATACTTACATCGAGGCCAAGCCGGGTGAGTTTATTGATGATGTCGGGAACTAGGGCTACACGCTTCTCGCCGTTCCGAATTTCCTTTGGTACCACTACACGCATGGGGATAACCGTAGTGGTTGGCAATTTCAAAGTCATGCCATTTCGTGTCTTACGGGTCACATGCTCGATTGGTAGTGACCTGCAATGACTTCTTGAACTACTTGTTCCCCTTTATCTCACCCTTTACCAGGTGGTAGAGAAGGGCCTGGATCGTCGTCCTTCTGTGAAAGGCCTCACGCCAGATAACAGAACGCGGCCCGTCAATCACCTCTGCACTGACTTCCTCGCCTCGATGGGCCGGCAAGCAGTGCATGAATATTGCATCGCTGGCAGTCAGGTCCATCAGATGAGAGGTGACTGCAAAGGGGGCCAAGACAGCGGATTTTTCAGCCCGCTCGGATTCGGGATCACCCATTGACATCCATACATCCGTATAAAGAACGCTCGCATCTTTCGCGGCAAGTTCGGGGTCGTGCACGACTTCAATTTTGCCGCCGCTGGTTTCTGCGATCTTCTTGGCTTGTGCCACCAGCGCAGCATCCGGCGCCCATTTGCCCTCAGGCGTCGCAGCAACAACATGAGCGCCCATGATAGCTCCCATGATCAGCCAGGCATGTGACATGTTGTTTCCGTCGCCAAGGTAGGTGAATTTTCTTCCCGAAATATCTTCACCGAAATTTTCACGGATGGTCAGCCAGTCGGCCAGAAGCTGTGTCGGATGATCGTCATCGGTGAGTGCATTGATGATCGGAATCGTCGAGGATTTACCTAGTTCGTCAACATCGGCTTGGGCAAAGGTGCGGATGATCATTGCGCTCGCAAATTGGCTGATGACTTTTGCAGTATCTGAAATCGTCTCGCCTCGACCCAATTGCAGATCATCTCCGCGGATGAAGATGGGTGTGCCACCAAGGTGAGCAACAGCGGACTCTGATGCAAGACGCGTCCGCGTGGATGGCTTGGTCATGTAGATCGCCACGGTGCGGTTGGCTAGCGCGGTATGGGCCCCCATCGGATCCTTGGCGAAATCGGTAGCCGTGGCAAGGAGGAGTTCAACGTCGGCTCGGGAGAGATCTGCTGTGCGAAGTAGGTCCTTCATTTCCTCATCTTACCTTTTCCGTGTTGAGGCAAGTATTCTTTGCGGCATGGCAATATTTCCACGCTCACCAGCGCAAGAGAGCAATACCGACATACTCACAAAGCCAGAACTCAAGATTGATGACGATGGGGATCATGATCGATTTGCCCATTATGTGAAGAAGGGAAAGATCGTTGAATCTGCGGTGAGCGGCAAAGCCGTGCGCGCGCTCTGTGGGAAGAAATGGGTACCCACGAGGGATCCAGAGAAATTTCCAATCTGCCCTGTGTGCAAAGAGATCTATTCAGGGTTGCGACCGGCCCCAGAGGACAATTAGGTCAGCTCGCAGGGAAACGCTCTGGGAAATCTGTGCGAATAAGGCTCGCTTCGCGCATCTGGGAAGGATTTCGCAACCTCACCCGATACCCTAAAAACCCTATGCAATCATCCAAGCGTCTTAGCCGCCTCGGCGCGGTCTCGGCTGCCCTCATGATTGCCATTGCGAGCCTCTCTCCGATTTCACCCGCATTGGCGCAATCGCCTCCGCGCAAGATCCTCACCGGCTGGATCCCCTATTACGGGATGAAAACAGCCTTGCCCGCCGCGGTTGCCAACGGGGATCTCATTAAAGAGGTGATGCCCTTCTGGTACACGCTCAAGAGCGAAACAAAGATCACCGATCTCTATACGCCCTCAAATCCAGGTGTGCCTATTTCGACCCCGCTGACCACTATGAGGGATTCAGGTTTTGCAATCATTCCGACCATCACTGATGGAACAAATAAGTTGGTCTTGGCAACGTTGCTCTCGGTGCCAAAAACGCGCACTCAAGTCGTTAACACCATCACCAATCTTGTCGTTGCCAATAATTTCGATGGTATTGACCTGGATTTCGAAGGCTTTGCATTCTCTGATGGCACGTCTTCGTGGCCGGCAACGAAAGTCGCCTGGGATGCCTTCATTCTGGAATTGAGTAAGTCCCTCCATGCTCTCGACAAATTGCTCTCGGTGACAACGCCAGTTCTCTTTGACCCGGCCACCGGCAAGAAAGGTTATTACGTATATGACTGGGCAACGATTTCACCATTGATCGATCGCCTACGGATCATGACATATGACTATTCAACAAGTGCACCAGGTCCCCTCGGCCCCATTACGTGGGCTGAACAAGCAGTGTCGTACGCAGCCTCTGTTGTAGCGGCCTCCAAGGTGTACGTAGGTGTGCCGGGCTACGGTCGTGATTGGATAACGAAGGTCGACGGCGTGTGTCCGAGTTCGGTTGCCAGCGCCATCGTTATCGGTGGGAAAGCGACTCCAGTAATGCGAGACATCGCAAACCTGGCGGCAAGTTACGGCGCGACGCCGACGTACAACAATTCATTCGCTGAGGCGACCTTCACGTATCCGAAGATTTATTCCGGAGCCTCAAGTAACGGATTGCAGACATCGTGCACTGCAACTCGAACGGTCTGGTTTCAAAATGCGCAGAGTTTCGCCGCACGCGCTCAACTTGTTGCAAAGTATCGCCTCGGTGGAATTACTGAGTGGACCTTTGGAATGGAAGATCCGACCGCAACAGATGCCGTGCGCCAGGTTGCCCAAGCCATCGCCCCCGATGAAGTTCTAAGCACAATTACCACTGATCACGCCAGCGTTGCTTATGGCAATCCAGTGAACGTCACCGGCCTCTTCCTACTTCCAGATAAGACGCCGGTTGCCGGTCTGGCGGTTCGACTCGAGTTGAAGGAATCCGGTGAGAGCACATGGCGTGACATTCTCGATGCAACGACAGGGACTGATGGCCAGGTCTCCACTCCTTTGATAGTTGGCAAGGGAGCGTCTCTGAGATTCTCAACGGACGCCACATGGGAACGTTTGGCTTCGCAGAGTGCCGAAAAGAACCTTGTCGTAGTTCGGCTTCTCAACGTTTCACCGCCGGCCTCTGCATTTGTTGAGCTGCCTTATTCCTTCAGTGGCGTTGTGCAGCCTCACGAAGCCGGGGTTCTTGTCTCCCTTGAGACAAACGTCGCGGGCAAGTGGCGCAGCGTCGGCAAACCCGTCGCGACAGATGCGACCGGTCAATTCACATTGGGGACTACTGAGACTGCGCGAGGGATCACCCGCTACCGCATCAACGTTGCTGGCAACGCGAATGTGCAGGGAGTGACAAGCCCTATATTTGCTGTTGTCATTTACTAGACGTACTACTTGAGGGGTTCCATGGCGCAGGCGGAGGGCAAGGTTGAAGAACTTACCGACCCGTTGTTCTTCGTTGATCGTCCATGGGTAACAATTGTCTGGGACGATCCAGTCAACCTGATGAGTTACGTGACCTACGTCTTCATGTCCTTATTCAATTATTCGAAAGAGCGTGCCACCGAATTAATGCTCCTGGTGCATAACGAGGGACGAGCCGTTGTCTCCAGCGGAAGACGCGAAGAAATGGAAAGAGATGTTGCCCGGCTTCATGAATTTGGTTTATGGGCGACTTTGGCACGCGATGATAATTAGCGTTCCACCTATATCGCAGGTGCGTCGATGACCGCCTTCAAAGGCTTTCTCAAATTCAGCGAGGACTCGTACATCTTGGAGATTTCCGAGAGCGAGAAGGACGTCTTGATAAATCTTTCGGGACAGCTCATAGAGATTTTGGCTGAACGAGTAGATGAAACGCATTCGGATCCGTTGGCGAAAATGGTTGGAATAACCGGTTATGACACACCGCCGGATGATGAAGTGCTGTTGCGTCTTCTTCCCAATGCGTATGCCGATCCGGTGGACTCTTCAGAATTTCGACGGTACACAGAGTCAGATTTGCGGCGGAAGAAAGCCCAACATTCGATGTTGCTTCGCTCTCACTTGATGGAGATGGAAAACGGAAGAGTCATGCTCGACTCAGAGAGCGCCCTTGCTTGGCTCGGTGCATTTAATGACATTCGCTTGGCTCTTGGTGTGAGACTAGACGTCGATGAGAATTCACAGGAACGCTTAGAATTGCTCTCGCCCGATGACCCTATGAATGCAGTCTTTGCCGTGTACTCATGGCTCGGATGGTTGCAGGAGAGTCTGGTCCTGGCCTTGATGGAAGAATATGAAGAGGACGAAAATTGAGCATTGAGATCTCACGCAATTTTGTGGATGCGATTTTGGAGCAGTCGCGAGCTGAATATCCTGATGAAGCCTGTGGCGTCATTCTGGGACCGGTTGGCTCGGGCAAAGCTTTGCGCATCAAGGCGATGATCAACGCGGCGCACTCACCGACGTTTTACGAGTTTGATCCCAAGGACCTGCTTGCCCTGTACCGCGAAATCGATGATCTGGATGAGGAAATCGTCGTCATCTACCACTCCCATACCGATACCGAGGCGCATCCATCCCGCACGGATATCGCCTATGCAGGAGAACCGGGCGCCCACTACGTGCTCGTCTCCACCCGCACGGATATCGCCCCGCAGACCGAATTCCGCTCGTATCGGATCATCGACGGCGTGGCGACCGAGGAATCAGTGGTGATTACAGATTAAACGTTGGCTACCGATTACCGATTGAGGTAAAAGGCAGCAATAATTACGCCATGTCAATCGAAGTACGAATTCCGACGATCTTGCGCCCGTTTACCAAAGATCAAAAAGTTGTCTCCACCACCGGCTCGACGCTTTCCGAGGCGATCGCCAACCTCGGCGTCCAATATCCAGGAATTGCCGAGCGGCTCCTCGAGAACGGGGCATTGCGAAGGTTCATTAATGTCTACGTCAACGATGAGGACGTTCGATTTTCAGGCGCCCTTGAAAGCGCGCTGAAACCGGGCGACTCAATAACGATTCTTCCTGCAGTCGCAGGCGGCTGAATTCGTCCAAGGTAGGCTGACCACTGTGAGCGATGCCCCCATAGGAATATTCGATTCCGGGGTAGGGGGATTGACCGTTGCGCGAGCAATACTTGATCAACTTCCCAACGAATCAACTCTGTACATTGGCGACACCGCGCGTGGTCCATACGGCCCACGGCCGTTGGCGCAGGTCCGAACCTTCGCTCTTGAGTCTCTTGATTTCCTCGTCGAGCAGGGCGTCAAGGCAATTGTCATCGCCTGCAATACCGCAAGTGCGGCGATGCTACGAGATGCACGCGAGCGTTATTCGGTGCCCGTCATTGAAGTCATTCAACCCGCCGTTCGACGGGCTGTGGCAGCAACTCGAAGCGGACGCATCGGCGTCATCGGCACACAGGCGACCATCGATTCCAAGGCTTACCTGGACGCATTTGCAGCGGCTCCGCAATTGGTGATCACCTCTGTGGCGTGTCCGCTCTTTGTGGAATTCGTCGAGGGCGGCAAAACATCTGGCCCGGAGATCACCGAAATTGCACGGAAGTATCTAGCGCCGGTGATGGCTGCCGATGTCGACACCCTTGTTCTTGGATGCACGCACTATCCATTGCTCACAGGCGTGATTTCATACGTCATGGGCAATTCAGTCTCCCTCGTTTCAAGTGCTGAGGAGACGGCCAAGGATCTATACAGGGTGCTGGTTGAGAATTCATTGCTCCGCACTGAGCAAGATCGCCCTGCCACCCATCGCTTCCTTGCCACCGGCGACGCAGCATCCTTTGAAAGATTGGCCCGCAGATTTCTTGGTCCTGAAGTGGGACAAGTTGAACATCAAGAATTGTCCTAGGAGAGGAAAAAGATGTCCCGTATCGATGGAAGAGAGAACTCCGACCTACGTCAGATCACTTTCACGCGCAACTGGCTAGACCACGCCGAAGGATCGGTTCTGGTGGAATTCGGAAAGACGCGCGTTCTCTGCGTTGCCTCATTCACCCCCGGAGTTCCGCGCTGGTTAAGAGACAGCGGCAAGGGATGGGTGACGTCTGAATACGCCATGTTGCCGCGCGCTACCCACACTCGCTCTGATCGCGAGAGCGTGAAGGGCAAACTTGGCGGGCGCACGCAGGAAATTTCCCGACTTGTTGGCCGATCCCTTCGTTCGATAGTCAATATGAAGGAACTGGGTGAGAACACGATCGTGATCGATTGTGACGTGCTGCAGGCAGATGGTGGCACCCGCACGGCTGCTATTACTGGCGCGTACGTTGCATTAGTCGATGCAATCGCGTGGGCAAAGGCGAAGGGCTTCATTTCCGCTAAGGCCAACCCGTTGTCGGATTCGGTTGCAGCGATCAGCGTCGGCATCATCGATGGAGTTCCGATGCTGGATCTTTGCTACGAGGAAGATGTTCGCGCCGACACGGATATGAATGTGATTTGTAGTGGCGATGGGCGATTTATCGAAGTCCAGGGAACAGCCGAAGGCCAACCCTTTGATCGTGCATTGCTCGATGGGTTGCTAGACCTTGCGGTGGCCGGGTGCAGGGACCTCACTGCCCTTCAGGCAGCCGTTCTAGCAAAGTAGATTCGGACAATGAGTTCCATCAAATTGGTTCTGGCTACTCGAAATCCTGGAAAGATCGTCGAGTTTCGACGCATCCTTGAGGAGTTGCACCCTGGCGCCATTGACCTCGTTGGACTCGAGCACTTTCCAGAGTTGCACGATGTCGAGGAAACGGGCGCCACCTTTTTTGAGAACGCACTCCTCAAGGCGCGGGCGGTATGCCTTGAAACTGGCCTGCCATCAATTGCCGACGACAGCGGCCTCTGCATTGACGCTCTCGAAGGGGCCCCCGGCGTCCTTTCGGCCCGATGGTCTGGTGTTCACGGAAATGATGCGGCAAATATTGAGAAAGTCCTCGGGCAATTAGCCGCGGTTCAAGATCGGGGGGCTCATTTCACCTGCGTCACTGCATTTGTGATGCCCGATGGGCGAGAGAGCACGGCCGAAGGGATTTTGGCGGGGGAGGTTTTGCGCAAACCGATTGGCACCCACGGATTCGGCTACGACCCGATCTTTCGTCCCACCGGAAGTGAACTCTCGCTTGCCGAATTAGATGCGCAGAAGAAGGACTTGATCAGCCACCGAGGACAATCTCTTCGAGCAATTGCGCCACGGGTAGCCGTAATGCTTGGAGCCCTGGGGTAACCTTCTCCCATAAGTGTGCGTTTCCTAGCGTACGTTCTGCTACCCAAGGAGTGACTGTGGCTGTAAAGAAAGCAACCGCTAAGAAGTCAGTAGCTAAAAAAGCTACCGCGAAGAAATCGGCGCCGAAAAAGGCGGCTTCTAGGGCAACTACAACCAAGAAAGCCACCGTTAAGAAGACTACGGCCAAAAAAAGTGTGGTGAAAAAGAGTGTGGTGAAAAAGAGCGCTAAGAAAGCAGTAGCGAAAAAAGTTGCGGTCAAGCGCCCGGCCAAGAAGGCAGCGAAAAGAGTTGCATCTAATAAGAGCGTAGAAACAATCATTATTCCTGAGGCGCCAATTGCGGCTCAAAGAAGCGCACGAGTAGAGATTGTCAGCACTCCAGCGCCCATCTCAGTTGCGTCAACGCCTCCAACCACGCCGCCGCCAGTAGGTGCAGAGATACGACCAGTGGCACAGAAGAAGCCTGGCGCCTCCGGTCGCGTGATATTCGCAGTTGTTGTTGGAATCATTTTGCTCGGTCTGATCGTCTGGGCAAAGGGAAATAACTCAAATAAAGACGTCAAGGCCAACCCAACACCTACTGCCACGGCATCTGCGACCCCAACGGATTCGGCTTCTCCAACCCCAAGTGCGACTGAAACTGCGGCGACCATTGCCGCCCACGAAGCACCTCAAGGAGTAGTTGCGCATTACACCTCAACTGGCGCGACGATTTTCTGGAAGGCACCGACTGCCGTAGACGGTCTCACTGGTTACAACGTCGAGATTTCCGTGAGCAATAGTCCTTGGAAGTTGATTTCGACTGTTCCGGCCGCACAACTCTCACTTGATGTGAAGAAGGCAAACACCGCAGGATGGACATCATTTAAGGTCTCAAGTGTTTACTCAGATTCCCAGACGGCGGCGGCGAAGGCATTCGGACTTCCGGGTACCTATTCGTAGATCACATTCTAAGAAATAGCCCTCGCCTAGAAATATGCGAGGGCTATTTTATTAAGTCGGTCTTGAGTACCGACATGATCGCCCCGACGTATGCGGTGATGCCATCGGGTACTAGGTGAACACCATCTGGTCCGAAATATTCAGGATGACCTGATGAAATTTTTCGCCAATCTATGACTGCGGTTTGAGGATAGAGCTTGGCGTACTCTTCGATCAGTGAGTCATTAGCATCTCGCCAAGGCCGCGGAACAGCAGTATTTACCAAGATAATTTGCGGTTGATCCTTGATTTCCTCAAATACTGATGCGACTTCTTCGCGGGTGAGTCGGTTGTTGTTGCCTAGATCCAAGATCACGGGTGAGTTTGTCATGCTCACTTTGTCGTGATGGAGCACAGTTATGAGCTCTCCCGCCTGGCGACCAACTCGTGCATTGACCAATCCGATTGGAACGTGCTGACTGAGGTCGTAACGAATCCCGAGGATCACTGAATCACCGGTCAACCAGACTGAAGTCTTGGTTGGACTTGGTATTTGAATTTCGGTTATCGGCGAGACGAGGCTCGACCTGAGCGCTGCACGTGTGCGGGAGTCATAACTGAGGGCATTGGCACTTACCAATGATGTTGCAATGGTGATTGCAAGTAGCCCGGCGATCACAGAACTTTTCTGTCGGACGCGCACTTTCTTAGTTCGATACTTCATTCCTTTAAACCAGGATTCAACGGCGCCTGATCGGATGGGCAGTTCAATCCAACGAAGTGAAATATCGGCAAGGGCAAAAACGATAAGTAAGCGAAGTGCATAGAGGGCCCATGTCGCACCGGCAAGGTCGACGGATGGCCTCGTTACTTGGAAGATAATCCAGTGCCAAAGATAAATTGCGTATGAGCGTTCTCCGATCCAGAGGATTGGTTTCGTGCTCAAGAGCGGGGCAAATCGCGAAGCGGGGTGAACGAGAGAAGTAATAATCGCGCAGCCAAAAAGACCCGCTAGTGGGAAGGCGATTCGATAGAGCGTCGCATCGCTTTCATTGATGAAGAGAAAACAGGCGACAATCCCAAGCAGTCCGACGACACCTATTCCATCGACAAAATCCTGTGCTCGCTTTGAAATCTTGGTACTCAGATTTTGCGGGACCCAACTCACGGCGAGGGCGGCACCAAGAAAAAGACCAATGCTGTGTGTATCGGTTCCAAAGTAAACGTGGCTAACGCTCTGAGTGTTGGTTGAATCCAGGCGCATCGAAAGAATGAGAAGAGCCGAACCAGAAATTGTCGCGATGGCAATTGCTGCACCAGGGATCATCTTCTTGCCATATTGCTTGAGTACCAAGAGAAGTATCAACGGCCAGACCAGATAGAACTGACTCTCAACTGCCAGCGACCATGTGTGCTGGAGCAAGGGAGGCCGGCCGATTGCCTCGAAATAATCCTGATGGCGGTAGACCAGGGCCCAATTCATTGTTCCCGTGAGCACAAAGGGGATATCGGTGAGGAATCGCTTGATTGCTTCAGGTGCCCAAACACCCACGAATAGGGCGGTGGAGACAATCATGAAAAGCAGAGCGGGCAGCAATCTACGCATTCGAGCGGCATAGAAGCCTCGTAGATCTAGGCCTCCACTTCGTTGGATGGAGTCAAGAAGCAGCCGAGTGATTACATAACCGGAGATAACAAAGAAGAGGTCAACGCCGAGAAACCCGCCAGGAATCCAACCAAAACCCAAGTGATACAGAAGGACCGCAATAACGGCAACGGCTCGCAAGCCATCGATTGCGGGAATGTGGCGGATACTTCGTTTTGCGGCCACGCTAACTACTTCCGCTTAACGGCGGTTTTCTTGGTCGCTTTCTTTGCTGGTCGGTGAGGCGCTTCGAGGGCAGGCTTGGTTCGCTCACTGACAACTTTTATTGGCCCGTTCTTTACCACCGTGTCATCGGCATTGAGACTTTCGATGACGCTCTTTTGAAGTTGGGCCAAGTGTTGAAATGCTGATTCCAATCTGGAGCGAGATTGGTGGATGGCGCTTTCGGCGGCGTCTAAAGATTGGGTTTGAACTTTGTAGAGCCGCTCTGCCTCAGAGATCACCCCGGATAGCCACTGGCGATATTCCCGGATCTCGTGGGTTGCCTCTCCTATGAGGCGATCGCCTTCACGTCGTGCGGTCGTGGTGAGATGGAGGGCCTCGCGCTTCTTGTTCTCCAGAAGTGTCTCGGCTTCAAGTTCGATCTTCTCGCGCAATTCTTGTGCTTCGGTTTCAGCGGCTTGCAAATATTTGCGCCCGCGAGTTTCGGCGCCGGTGAGCAGGGACTTAGCCTTCTGCTCGGCGCTTTCAAGTGCGTCCTTGGCGGCGCGCGCCGTCTCGTTCTGAACGCGATCGGCCAATGCCTGTGCTTTTGCCTCGCGCAACTGGGCGGACTTGATGATCGTCATCGCCGTCTCTGTTGCCAGGATTTCGAACTCTTCCTTTGACAAGGCCGTAATGTCGCGCCGCGCGCGCAGGTCGGATAACTGTGCTTCGAGTTCTCTGATTCGGTCAACTGATCCGGGAGCGTTTGTTTCTTCGCCTTTAAATCCGACCCAGTTAAGGAAGGAACTCTTCTCACTCATTGCCACAGGCCCCTTGTCGCTAATTACCTACAGGAGGACAGGTTAGAGCAACATGGGAAGGCGTCAAAAGTGCCTGATCTCCGAATTGCGAAATAGCCTTAATTCTGCCGATAGATGGCGATAGAGATCCCTATGTACTGGGAAATCCATGCCGCAATCACAAATATATGGAAAAGCTCGTGGAAGCCGAAATATCGCGCGTATCGTCCAGGGCGCTTGAGGGCGTAGAAGACGGCGCCGAGGGAATAGAAAAGGCCTCCCAAAAGGATTGGAATAAGAATCCAGAGGCCGCCCGTGCGATACATGGCTGGAGCAAAGACGATGGCACCCCACCCCAACAAGAGGTAGTTTGCGACGTAGAGCCAGCGAGGAGCATTCAGCCAGAAGACCCGAAGACCGACTCCAATAATGGCGCCAGCCCACATGACAGAAAGCAAGATTGTCCGGTCGCGACCATCAAGGAGAGTCACGGCAAATGGAGTGACCGAACCGGCAATGAGCAAATTGATGTTGGCATGATCCCATCGGCGCCATATTCTCTTTTTCGCAGGGCTCCATTTTACGCGGTGGTAAAGGGCCGAGACCGTGAAGAGCGTGATTGCGGTGAGAGAGTAAAGGGCGACAGCAAACTTAAGTGAGTCCTTGCTCAATATGAAAAGCACGAGCGAGGCCACGAAGACAACAGGTGCTGCGCCTAAATGAAACCAACCACGCAATCTCGGTGGCGGTACCTCAGGTGGCGCTTCCTTTACGGCCTTCATATCTGGGAAGTCTACGCCCGATTGTTTGAAAACGCAGGCGCCGTTCGAATACGAAGGGCGCCTGCGTCGCTGTCAAGAAGACCGCGCAGCGGTGAATCCACTCTCGAGATCCGCCTTGATGTCAGCGATGTTTTCAAGTCCCAGACTTAGTCTTACAAGGCCGGGAGTGACTCCAGCATCCAATTGCTCTTGGGCGCTGAGTTGCGAATGAGTTGTCGTCGCTGGGTGAATGACGAGGGATCTAACATCGCCAATGTTTGCGACATGGCTGAAGAGTTTGAGGGATTCAACAAATCGCCTGCCTGACTGAATTCCGCCCTTGAGTTCGAAAGATACGACAGCGCCGGAACCCTTTGGCGTGTACTTGGTGGCGAGTTCATGCCATGGCGATGACGCAAGAGAGGCGTAGTTTACTTTCTCGACATCCTCGTGCGCCTCCAACCAATCGGCAATGGCCTTCGCGTTCTCCAAATGACGATCAATCCGAAGGCTAAGAGTTTCCAGGCCTTGAGCAAGGAGCCATGCATTAAACGGACTGACGGCGGCTCCAATATCTCTAAGCAACTGCAGGCGTATTTTGAAGATGTAGGAAAGGTTCGCCCCGAACGCGGATCCCACCCCTAAGGCTTGGGCATAGACCAAGCCGTGATAACTCTCATCAGGCTCGTTGAAGTTCTTGAAACGCTCAGGATATTTCGCGTAATCAAATCTGCCGGCGTCGACGATCGCCCCCACCACAGTATTTCCATGACCCGAGAGGAATTTCGTTGCCGAATGGACCACAACATCTGCACCATGTTCGATAGGGCGGAGGATGTAGGGCGTCGCCACAGTGTTGTCGACGATGAGAGGAACGCCGAAATCATGTGCCACTTTGGCAACGCCATCAATATCGAGAATTTCATTCTTAGGGTTGGCAATGGTCTCGCCGAAAAATGCCTTTGTGTTAGGGCGAATTGCTTTCCGCCACGATTCGAGATCATTGGGGTCTTCAACAAATGTCACCTCAATGCCGAATTTCGGAAAAGTGTAGTGGAAGAGATTGTAAGTTCCCCCGTAAAGACTTGGGCTCGAAACAATGTGATCGCCCGCTTCGGCCAGATTGAGTATCGAAAAAGTTGTGGCGGCCGATCCTGATGCCAGAAGCAGCGCAGCCACTCCGCCTTCAAGGGCGGCGAGCCTCTGTTCAACGACGTCTTGAGTGGGATTGTTTATTCGGGTATAGATATTGCCGAGCTCTGCAAGACCGAAAAGATTCGCAGCGTGCGTCGTATCGCGGAATTGATATGCCGTTGTTTGGTAAAGGGGAAGTGCTCTGGCACCGGTGGTTGGGTCGGCGCTTTGACCTGCATGAATTTGGAGGGTTTCGAAGGACCATTCTTTGACGTCAGACATTTTTTCTCACATTCCTAGAGAGTTGATTTGGACTACAGGGTTACTCATGAACTTCCTCAAGAAGTCCCGTCGCTACATCGAAAATAAAACCTCGGACCTGATCGCGATGAGGAAGGAAGGGATTGCGTTTCACGCGCTTTAGAGACTGCTTAACGTCGACGGTAATGTCGCTAAAGGATTCCGGCGACCATTCAGGCTTGATCCCGGTTTCTTCATGGATCGCCCGCTTGAACTCATCATCAGTGAAAGTCAACATCCCGCAGTCGGTGTGGTGGATGAGCACAATTTCCTTGGTGCCAAGGAGCCTTTGGCTAATTGCAAGTGAGCGAATTTCGTCGTCTGTAATGACGCCTCCGGCATTGCGGATCACGTGCGCTTCGCCGTCATTGATGCCAAGTAGCTTGTAGACGTTAAGCCGCGCATCCATGCAGGCCACAATGGCGATCTGCCGTGAAGGCGGCATAGGAAGTGGCCCTGTGAAACTCTTCGCGTAATCCACGTTATTTGTTAAGTATTCATTCGTGACCGTCATGGGAAATGCCTCTCCTATGTTTTGGATTTCCAATTTGGAATGGCGCGACATTAGCGAGATATGAATGAAAGTTCTCACAAGCACTTCTTAGTTGCGAATAGAGAGCAGATGCAAGTGCTAACGGTAAAAGACTGGATTATGATGAACCCGTGGATAATGACAATTCTCTAGAAGGTTTGGGAACAATTTCCGTCCGAGCAATTGACGGTGACTACCCAAGGCCAGTGAGCAAAAGTATTTACGATGAATGGGGCGAGATGGCTCCGGAAGTTCGGGATCTGGCTATCACTCGTTGGCTGATAGTGCTTACACGAGCGGATCAATCTGATATCGCGGTCGGTGATCTATCAGCGCATGCGGTCTGGTATGGCCCAACCCCAGGCTCAAGATCTTTGAATATCGGAATCAGCGTAGTGAACGAGTATCGTGGCAAAGGCATCGGGTCGATTGCACAGCGCTTGCTAGCTGAAGAATTACACAGGCAAGGAATCGTCCGAGTCGAAGCTCAGACTGATATTGAAAATTTCGCAGAGCAGAAAGCATTGGAGAGTGCTGGCTTTAAATACGAAGGCACGCTTCGCAAGGCACAGGCAAGAAAAGACGGTCTTCACGACATCCAGGTCTGGTCTCACATATATTCAGGCACTACCGATGCTGAATAAAATCAATTTACTGCTTGATATTTCAAACCTCTGACGGATTTCAATGTCAAAGGTAGTAACGCCGCCACCAGAGTGATACTCGCCGCGATGACGAGGGTATGTGGCGTTCCAATCCAGCTGGCGATCGGACCGGCGAAGGCGATACCCATTGGGGCTAGCGCATATGAGCCGAACGCGTCATAGGAAACGACGCGAGAGTATGACTCCTCGGGGATATGGGTCTGCATGGATGTTCCCCAGACGACGGAGAAGATCTCCACTGCGACCCCTGCGACAAATGCACCAAGTAAGACGATGGGTAGGAAGAGTTGGAACCCCATCGAATAAATCCAAATGGGGACAAGGGCGATTGACAGCATCCCGAGTACAAGGGGCCGGGAGAAGTGAATCTTGAATGAGGCGATGCCACCGGCGATCATCCCGGCTGTAATGGCAGCAAGATTGAAGGACCAGTTACGGGGACCATGTCCTCCAGAGTTATATGCCAAGGGTCCCAAAACTGAAAGCGTTGCTTCGAAGCAGAGGTTCATAAAAGTGAAACCAATGACGATAGCCACTACCCAAGATCGCGAGATAAATTCGAACCATCCGATTTTGAGATCATGAAGCATCGAATTCTTCTCACGCTCTGGCATCGGCGGCAAGTTGATATTCCACACCAGCAATCCGGCAATCATGAAAGTGATTGCATCGACAAGCAACGCCCACCCAGAACCGAAGAGCGTCACCACGGTTCCGCCCACGAGTGCGCCGAATACAAAGCCAAAATTGCTCAGGAGGCCGACAACAGCATTTCCTTTTTGAAGAGATTCCTTGGGAAGTATTTCTGGAAGGACACCAGACATGGCTGGCCACCACAGGGCGTTCAGGATTCCAAATAAGCCACCCATAAGGCAGAGGAGAGGCACACTGGCGAATCCCGCGATGAATGAAATTGCGCTCGTTCCAGCGAGAAGGCTTCCAATCACATCACTTCCTCCGACAATGCGATTTCTCGTGAATCGATCACCGATCACTCCACCAAGGAGCATGAAGATAATCATTGGCGCAATTCGCGCTGCCATAACCAGACTTAGGTCGGTACCAGTTGCGCCCTTCAAACTCAAAACTCCGTACGCAAGGGCAATGGGGGAGAGTCCGTTTCCCACATTGGAGATAAATCGCGAGAAGATCAAAGGGAGGAAGCCAGGGAATCGGGAGAGCTCGCGCAGGTCGTTAAGCATTCTCTGTCACGAACTTGTACATCGCATTCTTATCGATGAGCTCGTACCCAATCCTCTGATAGACACTGTTGCTCGTAGGGTTTGCGGCATCGGTGTACAGCATGGCCTTGGCACCTTGTTCGACCAATTCCTGCGACAACCTGGCGGTCAGTGCACCTGCATATCCATTTCGACGCCGCCCTGGAGGGGTGTAAACAGGACCAATTCTGGCAACGGTTCCATCCGGCGTATCAACCAGCGGGGCGTGTCCCGCCAAGCAGACTTTCTCACCGTCAACCGACCAGAAACGATAGGAGTTGCGTCCTAAACCCGCCTTGATCGATCCTTGCGGATTGGGCATGAAAACACCCGCGTCTTTTCCGAATTTCATATACCACTCGAGAATGAGTTCGAAGTCCTCGGACGATGCAACCGACATTTCGCCTTTGACGGACGGCATAGTCAATTCATTGAGGGCGTATAGCAGTGATAGATCATCAAGTTCTGCGCGGCGATGAGAGCCGAGGCTTCCAGTGCTTCGATACACGTCAACGAATTTCTCAACCACTGCAATTGGCCCTGAGACACTGGGAAGTTCATCGTCTCCGAGAGAAACGGCGCGGGCCAAATCAGCAATTACATCCATCGGCATCGGCGAGAGGACCATTCCGTGCGGAGCAGTACGCATAGCCGCCCCAATCGTCTGTCCTTGGTTATCGATCAGAACCCACCAACGGTATTCGTCGTAGGTGAGCGATCCATCTGCGACCGCGGTAGCGACGCTGCCTAAAATGTTTGTCCTGAAAGGATCAGCAGCCCGCAGCGATTGAGTGCGAACTAGGAATTCTTTGGCCGAAGTCAGGAGTTCAATTCGCATGGGCAATTGTGTCACGCAGAGAATATCTCCCGGATGGATAATTTTCGAGAATATTCAATGGAACCGTAGCGGAATAGGCGCACGGCCAGGCGAAGGACTATTGCCGAGAGAACCCATAGTTCGATGATCACAATAATGCCTTGCCAAAGTGGAAGGGTGCCAAAACCGTTGCGGAGCATTCCAGTGACAGGGGCCGAATAAGGGAAGTAGGAGAAGATCCGAACAATCAGCGCATTTGGAGAACTGGCGATAAGGGAGAAGGCGTAGAAGGGAATGAAGATCATGGTGATGAGTCCGCCGAAAATCGGCCCCGCATCCTTTGCGGTCGGCATTGCCGCCCCGAGGGCAACGAGGGTTCCGGTGAAGAGGGCGAAGCCACCAAGAAGCATGAGGGCGCCCAACGTCATTTGTTGGGGGTCAAAGACGAGGTGTGAGAAATCAATGTTCGGCAAGTGAAGCTCGCTCTTGAAGAACGAGTACCCCACGATAAATGGCAGGGCAAAGATCACCATTTGCAGAACGCCCAGAGTAAAGAGCGACACGACTTTCCCAAGAATGAGATTTGTCGGGTTTATCGTCGTCAGTATCATCTCCGTCACGCGATTTTCCTTCTCATCGAGAGTTGACGTGAGCATCTGGTTTCCAAGAAGAATAATGATGATGTAGAAGACGACCAAGAAAAGCATTGACGGAATCAGGGCATTTATCCCCCCTGCAACTACTCCCTCCTTATAAGTGATCGTGGTCGACTTGATACCGCCTCGCTCAATGGCGCTGAGTTCTGCCGAGCCAATCTTCTCTTGCACGCTTGTCTGCAGGATCACGATCGCAACCGAGGAGTATTTCCCGTTTTCAAAGACGCCTTTGTCCTTTCCATAAATGGTGGTGGCCGTTTTTGAAGGATGCGCCGGATACGAGAAGAAGGCATCCACCTTTCCTGACTTCACGGATGCGATTCCGTCTTGGATGCTCGCGGCCGTGTGGCCTTTTAGTTTGGCGACAATGTTGGTGTCGATTAAGTTCGATTGATCGAAATATTCAAAGGTGAAATGGGCATTCTTCTGGGCCCTTTGAGTAGATTTTGCGTGGCTGTTGTCGAAAATGACTAGGGCGAAGATCACGACAATCATCAGCGGCATCGCAAGCATGCCTATCCAGAACCTTTTCTTCTTGACGGTCCGCATGATTTCAAAAGCGACCACATTGGAGAGATTATGTTGGGCCACCTTCATCCCTCCTTCTGCAGTTCTTCACGGCCGTAGATTTCAACAAAGATGTCGTCGAGCGATTTACGCATTGGGGTGAATTTACTTATGCTCATTCCCGATTCGATGAGATCTCGCAAAATGTCGGCCGAATTCGCTCCGCCAACTACTTCGAGTTTGGAGTCGGATTCACCGTCTTCGATGATCATGTACTTGTCCGAATGGGGGATCCGCCCCTGGTGTTCTAAATGGATCAGAACGCTTCCAAATTCATCTTGAACTTCCTCGACCGTGCCGTATGCGCGGCTGACACCATCTCTTAGAAGGATGATTCGATCACAGAGGCGCTCGACTTCCTCCATCTGATGAGTCACCATGAGAACTGTCGAGCCAAGTTTCTTCTGGGCATCAACGAGATTCATCAATAGGCGCCGGTTGACTGGGTCGAAACCTTTTGTCGGCTCATCCAGTATGAGTAGATCAGGGTTGTTCATTATGGTTACACCGAGTTGAATCTTCTGTTGTTCACCGCTGGATAATTTGTCGACTGAGATCTTTTCCTTATCACTAAGATCCACTTGTTCGAGATAATTAACGGACCATTTATAGGCCGCATCACGACTGAGCCCTTTTAGTTTTCCGAAATAGACCATAACATCGATGACGGATTCCTTCTTGTAGAGTCCACGTTCCTCCGGGAGATAGCCAAGTCTGATTCCGTTTTCGGGCTGGAAGGCGCGTCCATTGATCTTTAGAGTTCCTCGTGTAGGCAGATAGATTCCGAGCAGAGCGCGAATCGTGGTCGTCTTCCCGGATCCGTTGCTCCCGAGAAGTCCAAAGGTCTCGCCTGCTCGGATTTCAAAGGACAGGTCGCGAATTACGTTCTTCTTGCCAAAATCCATTCCAAAATGTTCGATTTCAACAAGAGGCGCTGCTCCGCTCATGGCATCTACGCTAGTCCTTCAGGTCAGCTTTATTGAGTTACTTTCGTCTCGGACGGAAATTCAAAGCGCCTAGAAAAAAGTAGGCGTAGGCGATAGTGAGGGCAGGGATTGCATTCCAACGCTCTAGGGGATTTCTAGACATTAGGTTTACCGCAGCACTTAGCCCGGAGAGAATCAAGAAGATGCGTGCTAAGAGGTAACTCGTGTTGGACCACACGCCACTGCGTTGGAAGAGTTGAACCACAAAAAAGAGTTGGAAGAGGACAACCAGAGCCTGCACTGCATAGGTAAACCGAAGCGCCGCAGAGAACGAGTGAAGCTCACCGCCGGCAACTCGTGGAGCAACGGCTAGGGAATTGAAGGCCACAGACGTGGTCAAATAGAGCGTCCAGACCAGGGAGAGGAGAGAGAGGACAAGGACGATCTTCTTTTTCATGGCATTCCGATTCTCGTGATGGGCATTGAAGAACTTACCTCAAGAGGTCCACGAAAGGATCTCTTTGACCGTTTGAACTTCGCGATGCGGATAATCACTCCACAGAGGAGCCAAGTATTTCTCCGAAATCTCCAGCAAATCGATCGCGGCCTGCTCCGGTTGCTGAGCGAGCGCGTCGGCGATGACTTTTCCGATATCTGGATGGGCAAATTCAAAGCGCCTTGAGACGTCCAATGTATCCAATTGCCGATCGTAGGGAAGTTGTCGCGTAAGAACTTTCAACAACGCCGTCGTCGCGGCTCCTTGAATCCCTTGTCCGGCCGTGAGCAACTCGCCTCTTCTAGCGCGCCCAACCTGTATAACCAACACCGACAGGAAATGCCGAAAGTCCGCAAGATCATCACCGACGACCACCTCGGGCAACCGGTTTTTCGCGGTCGAGAGTGCCCGCTCCACCTCTTCGTTACCGCAAGCAAGGCGGTGATGGTTGACCGTGCACCCGCGAAGTTCGTCACAGTCAAAGATCGCGAACTCCAAGACTTCACCTGAGTTGTAAACGACTTTCAAACCATGTTGCGTCTCTCGGAACCAGAATGCGATCTCCTCGAAATTGGGCAACCACGATAAGTCGCTTCGCAGCGGCTCCTGATCATTGGATTCGGTAATAACGAAAAAGTCATGATCGCTCCACTCGTCAACCCGCTCGGTCTCTGCAGTTGATCCAACGAGGACTAAACCGATTATTTTCGGGTTCTTTTCGCAGGAATCAATGAGTGATTCCGAATACTTTATGAAACGTGCGAGCGTGTCTTGTGAAGGCATTGTTGGATATTAACGGCGCGCGATGATCCTGTCTTCATTTTCCCGTGACTCTGTACTACGGTGGCGTCATGACAATGGAGTCACCAATGGCAACCGCCCTTGCCCAATTACGGCGAGCAGTAGATCAATTACAACTCTCAGAAAATGACTGGAAAACCCTCTCTACACCGAGGCGAATCCTGGAAGTAGCGGTCCCGCTTCGGCGAGATGACGGCAGAGTCGAAATCTATAAGGGCTATCGAGTTCAATATTCCACTACGCGGGGCCCCTCTAAGGGAGGAGTTCGCTTCCACCAGGATATTGATCTGGATGAGACTGTCGCTCTTGCCATGTTGATGACGTGGAAGTGCGCACTGACCAATCTGCCTTTTGGCGGCGCCAAGGGTGGGGTGGCAGTAGATGCTCGAACATTGTCACTCGAGGAAAACGAAAGACTAACCAGAAGATACACATCTGAGATTTTGCCCATCATCGGACCGGAGCGCGACATTCCAGCACCTGATGTCGGGACAGACGAGCGCAATATGGCCTGGATGATGGACACATATTCGGTAAACGAGGGATTTGCGGTCCCGAGCGTTGTGACTGGAAAGCCGATTGTCCTCGGCGGTTCCCTCGGAAGAAATTCCGCCACGGGTGACGGAGTTGCCATCTCCACTCGCGAAGCTTTGAAAATGAGAGGCAT
This sequence comes from Actinomycetes bacterium, assembly GCA_025355765.1. Lineage (GTDB taxonomy): Bacteria > Actinomycetota > Actinomycetes > Nanopelagicales > Nanopelagicaceae > QYPT01. The sequence continues at coordinate 6,266 of JANXZB010000067.1, read as the reverse complement.
AAATCCGCAGGGTGCCACAGTTGCCATTCAAGGTTTTGGCAAAGTTGGGTACTGGGCGGCAGTTGCCTTGGAAAAAATGGGATTGCGCGTTGTGGCTGTCAGCGATGTCAGTGGAGCTGTGACAGGCTTCAAGTCAGTCGAAGAAGTCTTTGAGTATTCGCAGACTAACGGGACGGTGATTGGTGCCCCCGGCACTGACCACCTTACAAATCAAGAGCTCCTTGGCCTTGACGTCGATGTACTGATCCCGGCAGCGCTTGCTGATTCAATTACTCATTCGACCGCACCCAACATCAAGGCCAAGGTGGTTGTCGAGGGCGCGAACGCTCCGACTACTCCAGAAGGAGATGCCATCATGAACGAGAACGGCATCTTGGTGGTGCCAGATATCTTGGCCAACTCCGGTGGAGTTATCGTCTCCTACTTTGAGTGGGTTCAGGATAAGCAGAATTACTTCTGGAGTGCAGAAGATGTCCGCGAAAATCTCAACAAGATACTTATGAAATCTATTGTCGAAGTTGAGGATTTGGCAAAAGAGAAGAAGGTCACATGGCGTGAGGCGGCGCACATGTTAGGGGTAGCGCGGGTGGCAGAAGCGCATCGATTGAGAGGACTATATCCGTGACAACTGGTTCGAATGATTGGGCCTTTGAGACACTACAAATACATGCAGGTCAGACACCCGATCCGGTTACCGGCTCTCGTGCGCTCCCCATCTATCAAACAACTGCATATCAATTTCGCGACACACAACATGCTGCCGACGTATTTGGCATTGCAGAAGCCGGATACGTTTACACCCGCATCAATAACCCGACACAAGATGTTGTAGAACAACGCATCGCCGCACTTGAAGGTGGCGTCGGGGCACTTCTTGTCGCCTCGGGCATGGCTGCTACTGCCATTGCGATTATGAACGTGGCGCAAGCCGGTGATCATATTGTGGCCAGCCCGCATGTCTATGGCGGCACTTACAATCTATTTAATTTCACTCTTCCCAAGTACGGAATCGAAGTGACCTTTGTCGATGATGCCCAAGACATGGAAGCATGGCGCAGAGCGATTCGACCAAATACGAAGGCCTTCTTTGGTGAGGGCATTTCAAATCCACAGGCCATCATGATCGACATTGAAGCCATCGCCAAAGTCGCCCATGCTGCGGGTGTTCCGCTGATGATAGATAACACGATCGCAACCCCGTATATGACAAGACCGATTGATTATGGCGCAGATGTCGTCACACACGCGGCCACTAAGTTCCTCTCTGGTCACGGCACAGCGATGGTTGGCGCAATCGTTGATTCGGGAAATTTCGATTACGCAAAATTCCCGGATCGCTTTCCGGGATTCAACAAACCGGATGAGAGTTATAACGGTCTTGTGTATGCCAAGACCTTGGGTGTTGATTCTGCAATGGGCGCCAATGTTGCATTTATCTATAAGGCCCGACTCCAGCTGCTCAGGGATATGGGTCCATCGGTTTCGCCATTCAATGCCTGGCTTCTGGCCCAGGGTTTGGAGACGTTGAGTTTCCGGATGGATCACCATGTTGAGAATTCGCAAGCCGTCGCAGAATGGCTCGAGAAGCACCCGCAAGTGGATAGTGTGAGTTATCCAGGTTTGCTCTCTTCGCCGCTACATTACTTGGCAAAGAAATACACCCCGAAGGGGCCGGGTGCTGTCATGTCCTTCGAACTCAAAGGCGGCCTTGAAGCTGGACGAAAGTTCGTCGAGGGGCTCAAGATGTTCAGTCACGTAGCCAACATCGGTGACGTTCGATCACTGGTTATACATCCAGCCTCAACTACTCATTCGCAATTGCACCCCGACGAACAACTCCACGCCGGCATCACGCCGGGCATGGTTCGGTTGAGTATCGGTCTTGAGAACATCAAGGACATCAAAGCTGACCTTGAATTGGGTTTTGCCGCGGCCAGGTAGTTGAGATTATTTCTCTAGTACCACCGGAAGTTGAATTCGATAGCGAACCTCTTCAAGTTGGTGGCCGTCAATTTCAGCCAGTTTTGTCGCACCGTCCAAGATGAAACCTTTGCTCTCATAGAACCGCCTGCCAGAGAAGTTCTCTTCCAGCACCCAAAGTTCAAGCCTCGTTGCAGTTTTCGGAACCTCTTTCATAATTACATTCAACAACGCGGTGCCGATTCCTTTTCCCCAAGACTCGGGGGATAGGTAGATTGCATAGAGCTCGTGGACTCTCTCTTGATCTATGTCCTCATCCCGCGAGGGACCGCTGCTGGCAAAGCCCACGATCTCCCTCTGAGAGTTTGTCGCCACATAGACGTGTCGCTTCTTCTCTGAGGTGAGAATTGCATCCCACCGAACCTTTCGATCTTGCCACCGAAGAGCGTCTAGCCATTCATCCGGCAGTAGCCCGCGGTAGGCACTTTGCCAGGAACGTGTGTGCACACGGGAAATACCTTCGGAATCGGAGTACTCCGCGGGCCGTAATGGAAAAGAATCAGGCATTGAAGCTGAAAATATGACCCCAGTGTTCGACCACTGGCGGATGAGCGAAGAATGGGCCGATTATTTCGCGCCATTTTGCAAAAGAATCGGATTTTCGGAAAGTCTCAGTGTGGTCTTCGAGTGTGTCCCAGTGAACGATGAACGTGTAGACGTTTGATCGCTCGACGCCTCTGAGAAGTTCGTAATCTTGGAATCCGGGGGATTTAGAGAGGACTGTTTCGACCGCAATTTCAATGGCCGCTTCGAATTCTAAGACGCGCTCGGAAAGAACCTCCACCACTGCAATTTCGGTAACCATCAGAAAGCCCCATTCCTTAACCAAGAGATAGATAGATAAGCCCAATGATAACTACCACGATGCCAGACCAGCCACGCGCATTGATAGCTTCTCCGAGCACAATGGCTGCCAGCAATGTCGCTGTGGCAGGTTCTGCCAATATCAGGGTAGATGCCGTGCTTGCGCGGACCTTGGCAAGACCGTACGCATATGCGATGTAGGCCACCGCGGTCGGAATGAGCCCTAACCAGAAAATCATAAGCAAACCCTTAGGTGTTATGAGCCAATGTATATTTCCAACGAAAAGCAACGGCGTGGAGATTATTGCGCCCAACGCAAAGATTCGAAACATGGCGTCGGTGATACTGACTCCATCGCTGAGCGCCCGTTTGCTTGCCACTGCAAAAATGGAGTAAGAGGCACCTGCACCAATTGCGAGAAGGAAACCTCGTATATTGAAATCCGTTAAACCTTTCGACGTGCTCAGGAGAATGATTCCAACGCTCGTAACCACCGTGGCAAAGAACCAGCGTTTAGTAGGTTTCTCCCTATTAATAAGATAGGCAACCACCCCCGTCAACGCCGGGGCAGAACCAAGGGCCGTAACCGTGCCGATTGCCACGCCCGTGCTTTTAACTGCTGAGAAGAACGTGATTTGGTAGAGCACGACTCCGATGGCACTTAACCAAAGATCTCTGCTTGCAATCCTTGCACTCGAATCTGTAGCACAGCGATGAAAGAGATAGAGAAGCATTGCACCGATGATGAGTCGACCGCTGCCAACGGCAAGAGGGGAGATATCCATTGGTCCAAGTGCTTGTGCCGTACCTGTGGTGCCAAAGCAAATTCCAGCCAGGATTAGTGACGCATTGCGTTTTCGCAGGTTCGACACGACAGAAGTCTAATTGCCGATGATGCCATTTATAGCCCCCACAAGTTGATTCATATGATCGATAACTACTACACCTTCGCCAACGAGTTTGTTCTCTGAAGTGATTCCACCTGCATATGCAACGATCTTCATCTTTGCCGCGATTGCTGCCTTTACGCCAGTGGGGCTGTCCTCGACAACTATGCAATTGGATGGTTCATAACCCAAGGTGGAAGCGGCAAACAAAAACAGATCCGGTGCCGGCTTGCCGAGAGGGACATCTTCCGCGCTGAATATTCGTCCCTCAAATCTCTGCCAAAGGTTTACTTGCTTCAGAGTGAATTCCATTTTGCTACGGCTTCCATTGGAGGCCACGCACATAGGCAGATCCAGTATGGCCAGAGCATCGACGATTCCTTCGACCAACCTCAAGTCGCGAGCGAGGGCCTCCCGATAGAGAAGCTGGTAGGCATCCTCCCAATTCTGGGGGAGTTTGTGACCTAAATGGTCTTCGACGACTTCTACAAAATAGGCGTGCGATCCTCCGACGAAACGGTCAATGATCTCATCGAGTGAAAGTGACCAACCGAGATCTGCAAGAACCTTTTGATCCACAGCAATCGCGATGACCTCGCTGTCGACCAGCACTCCGTCGCAGTCGAAGATCACCAAAAGTTTTTCAACGCCATGCAGAGTCAAGGTCGGACTCGATTAGGCGCTTTTGAAATGCGGATTAAAGATTAAGCCGAATATTTCGCCAGCTGCAGAGCGAAGGATTGCGACTTTAATATCTCCGCCCACCTCTTCGATTCCGCGGACTACAACTGCGCCATTCTGAGTGAAATGGAGGAAGGCCGAGTCGATATCGGCGACGCCCCAGTACGTGACAGGGCCATTTTCCTTGATACCCGCCGGGAAAAGTCCGAGTTCGAAACCGGCAATGTTGTAGCCCTTATAGAAAGGTTCATCAAAGTAGGGCTCGATTCCTAGGGCCCTCGTCCACCAGTCTTTAGATGTCTGCACATTTTCGACCGGATAAATCACGGATCTAATTCCTAAGAGGTTCGCCATTTCCATTCGGGCAGTCTACTGGCGCGTTCAATCCCACCTATTTCCTACCTAAATCGCCTAAATGGGTATGTTTAAAATCGTCATCGTATTTGAGGCCGTAACCGAGAACCCGATCCATTCCAATATGGGCCAGCCAGATCAAACCGATACCAATTACAAACGGTCGATGGCTGTGCAACCCGTAGAGAGTCAAAGAAACCGGCAGAAGATAACTGTGGCCGATGTTGTAGATCAACGCGCCATGTTTGGTTGATCGCGCATAGCCGATCATAAAGATATCTGGCACGAACAGGAGTGCAGGTACCCACCACCAGTGCTGATGCGTCGAATTAAAGAGAAACAGTGATGAGGCGAAAAGCACGGCGCCTTCGAATTTCAGGAACAACTTCGGTCTACCGACTACATACATCTTGCCTCTCCTTCGCTAACAGTGTTAGCCTGAAGTTATCATGGCTAACACCGACGGCCCAACTAGGGAGCGAATTCGCGCTGCATCCTACGAATTGCTCAACGAGAAGGGCCTGGCAGGTCTGTCCATGCGTGCCCTTGCCGATCGACTTCACATAAAAGCTCCAAGCCTCTACAAACACATTGAAGACAAAGACGAGATCATCGCCGACTTGCAGGCGCGCGGGCTGCAAGAGTTTGGGATTGCTATCAGGCGAGCCGGCAAGAGCAGGCGGGCCAAGGCACTGGCCTACAGAGGATGGGCTTTGGCAAACCCGCATCTATATGAAATAACTGTGTCCATCCCTTTGTTGCGCGATCGGATCCCCGCGGGTTTAGAGGATGGAGTCACCAACCTGATCATTGAAATTACGGGCAAGGATCATGAGCACGCACGAGCAGTCTGGGCCTTGATGCATGGCCTCGTTGATCTTGAGATCGCAGGGCGTTTTCCCAAAGATGCCGATCTTGATCTGACGTGGAAGCGCGCCGTTGCGATGATCTAGGTGCTAATGCCTGATTCCTCTTGGAATTGAGCGACGCTGAATCCAAAAAGTACTGCAAGATCCAGTACAAAAATGACGAGTGTCGAACTCATAAGTACTAGAACGGCTCCGCGGGTACCGTCAAAGATGAATACGAACTCGAGCACTCCTGCAACTATTCCCTCTGCCAGAATCGTCCATCGGAAAACCTTGAAAAAAGATGCCCAGGCGAAGTCGGGAATTCGCGACAACAGTACAGCGTTGGCAGCTAATAGAACCCCACCAATGACCATCGATACGAGTACTAGTACGCAGATCTGCGCGATCGGCGGATATTTGCGCTCCACCGAATGCGCTCCGTGGGTCATCGTTGCAGTGCTTATATTGTCGCGATCCTTGTCATGATCACGAGTATTCCGGCCTGCAATACGCCTGTAATGCCAGCGGTGTAGAGAAATCTCTTCATGAGTCTTTCAATTCGCTCACCGTTTGGGTTCGGCTTTCTTAATTCGTATAAGACCGCGATGTTAGCGGGCTCGAGAATTCCAATAGCGACTATCGCAAGGGCACCGACGATGATCATGGAGGCAACTACCCAGCCGTGATGTTTATCGGAGGAAAGAATGAA